>NZ_JBARZC010000138.1:0-5899 GCF_049649345.1 Henriciella sp.
AGGCTGCCTCGCTGAACTGGTTGGTCTTATTGAAGGCGGCAGCGGCGTGATAATAGGCCTGCGCGGAATCGCGGCCCGAGAGGTCTGAATCGTCGGCGCGGTCGTAGCACTGGGCGGCGATTGCGGCGGATGTGCCGGGCGAGGCAAAGCTCGTACAGGTCCCGGCGAGGGTCGGCGTCACAGCGCCGGGTGTGGCGGCGCCGCCCCCGCAGGCTGTCACCAGACCAATTGTCAGAAACGCGGCTGTCAGACCGCCGACGCGAATACCAAGTCTCTCTCGAGCAACCATATTTTTCCCCACCACATGGTTCTTAACCATAAGCCCTCCGTTAAAGGGGATTTTTTCGCGGCGGTAAAGATATTCGCAAAATGAATTCGTCCCGGGCGAGAACTATTCGCTCTGACTTCAGGCGGTGATTACCTGTCGATCCTGTTGTGGAATATGCAGGACGGGGCGATTGTGACTTGGCGAGCACAAGTATCTCAAATCGCTTGCGCGGCGAATGTTTGCCAAACTCTTCGGGCGGATGTGTGACGCCTCGTCAGCCTTGTCAGGCAGCGTGCTTATCGTAGAAACCCAAGCAGGATTAGAGCAGGCGGCGCGCCGCAAGCTGCCGCGAAACACAGTTCAAAAAGGCCCAGACTCCATGCCAGGCACATCCCTCTTGAGCGATATCCGCGTCGCCGACATGACGACCGTCATCTTCGGCCCTTATTGTACGCAGACGCTGGCCGATATGGGCGCAGACGTGATCAAGCTGGAGCCGCCAAAGGGCGATGATTTCCGCAATGTCGGCAAGCCCGCCAAGAATAAGGGCATGGGCCCGTGCCACATGACGATCAATCGCGGCAAGAAGTCGGTCGTCTGGGATATGAAATCAGATGATGGGAAGGCGGCGGTCCGTAAGCTGATCGAGACGAGCGATGTGTTCATTCACAATATCCGGCCGGATGCGGTGGCGCGGCTGGGTCTCACCTTTGAGGATGTGAAGGCCATCAAGCCGGACGTGGTGTACGTCCACTGCCTCGGTTTCGGATCCGAAGGGCCTTATGCCGGACGGCCGGCTTATGACGACCTCATCCAGTCCCTGTCAGGCGCAACGAGCCTGCTGCCGCGCGTCGACGGCGATGAGCGTCCGCGCTTTATCCCGACGGCGTTTGCCGACAAGGTGTCAGGCCTTCACGCGATGTATGCGACGCTCGCAGCGCTCCGCCACCGCGACAAGACGGGCGAAGCGGTACATGTCGAGGTGCCGATGTTCGAGTGTATTACCAGCTTCCTCTTCGAGGAGCATTTCTATGAGGCGGCGTTCGATCCGCCGGTTGGTCCGCACTGCTATCAGCGCCAGGTCGACCCGTCGCGCCAGCCGGTGCGCACGCAAAACGGATGGATCACGATTGCGCCTTATGTCGACCACCGCTGGGTGACACTGTTCGATGTGCTCGGTCACCCCGAAGAACTCGAGGAGGAGCGTATCAATGACTATCGCGGCCGCTATTTCAATCAGGACTATATGATGTCGCGCGTGCAGGCCTATTTCGTCGATTACACGACCGAAGAACTGCTGAAGCTGTTAGGCGATGCCGATATTCCGGCCGCGCGGGCGAATGACATTTCCGAAGTACAGGACGATCCTCACATGAAGGCGGTGAATTTCTTCCAGCGCCGTGAGCATCCGAGCGAGGGCGGCTATTGGGAAGTCCAGCCGCCTGTCCGTTTTGTGGGCTTGCCGGAGCGCGAGATTACACCCGCGCCGCGGCTCGGCGCCCAGACAGAAGACGTCCTCGCCAGCCTCGGCCTCTCAGCCGCGGCCAGGAAGGACGACTAGTCTACCCGTAAGCTACCAGCGCATATCAGCGCGAAGCTCTGCGACGGCGTCATGGTCTGACGCAGCATACCAGTGAATGTCAGCACCATTGGCAAGGGCGAGAACGGCTGTGCGGTTTTCCGCCGTCTCTGCGTCCTCCTCGACATATTCGCGCAGCCTCACATGCTCGTCGGCCTGACCGCCCATCTCTTCAAGCTGTGCATGCTCAATCGGGACATAGAGCGTGCCAAGCTGGCCTGCGGCAGCCGCCGATTGAAGGTCGAGCAGGTTGTGCCCTTCAGGCAGCTGCTCATCGATCGCGGTTTCGTCCTTGAAAGCGGCGATGATCTTCTCCTCGACATTGTCCGTGCCGCCCGAATGATGCTGGACGATCTCAAAGCGTCCATTCGATGCGATCTGTGCAAAATGCCCGACAGTGCCCTCTTCGCCGATGACGTGCAGGGTCTCGGTCTGAGGCGGCAGGGCTTCTGTCACGCCATCGAAAAGGTCATGATAGAAGGCGTCATCGGTCTTCTCGCGTTCCTGGCTCTGGTCGGAGCCGAGTGCGTGGTAAACCGACCGGGCGTCGCTTTCGCGGGCCGAGCCGCGCGATCCGGAATGAAAGAACACATCATCCTGCACATAGCGGCGCGCTTCGACCGAGCGGTATTTGGGCGCGTCGAGCCGGTCGCTCATATCGCTGACACTGCCGCCCGAATAGAGATACAGCGCTGGCTTGTCCTTGGTCACAAACAGGACCCAATGGGTTTCCCGGCTCTGATAATCGGCCAGAAGCGGAATGATGAATGGCGGCTCGCCCGTGGTGATTGACGCGATCGGGCGGGCATTGAGATGCGCCATGCGCTGCTGCTTGCCATCATCGAAGAGCGCAATGCCATTGCCGCGGAAATCCGACAGCTCGAAGTTTTCGAGACGGCTCGTCATGAAGTCCGATTTCGGGCTGTGATCCTTGACTGTATCGATGACATTCTTCCTGAGGATGCGCCACTTCTCGCCGCCGGTCTGGACTGCCGGGCGCGGAATATAGACGCTCATCGTGTCCTGGGAGAAGTCCGCGAAAGCCTGCCGGAATGTTTCAAGGGATAGCTGGTCGGTCATGGTCGTCTCCTTCAATTATCTGATATCAGGGAAACAACGGGTGGCTCGCCTTGGCGTTCCGGGCTCTGGCCGGCAGATCAGCCATCCGACTGCGAGGATTGGGGCATGGCTTTCGGCACGGGGCTTGCCACATCGCCTGAATGGGAGGTGCCGCCGCGAACAAGAAAGCGCGGCCACTGCACGCCGCCCATCAGCTCGTCATAGAGCAGGTTGCCAGCGCCGAGATTGAGCCCGCCGCCGGGCAGGTCGACAAAACCGGTTTCGGCTGCGTCGGCGAGCGTGGCGACAACGGAGTTCGAATTCTGCGTGACGAAATTATAGTTAAGGCCGGCCTCGTCGATCGCTTCTGCCAGAATGGTTACCTTGCGCCAGTCATCTGGCGAGAAATCCTCAGCAATGATGCCGACGCGCTGACGCCCATTATCGCGCCGCGTGGGCGAGTGAAGCGAGCCATGCCACTCGACCGGCCGTCCGACCCTGAGCTTGCCGCCTTCAGGAAAGGCAGTGATGATTTGAGGAAAGGCGTCGCCTTCGGGCACATAGACAAGGTGTGAGTGCTCGCCGAACAGGGCCACATCGAATTCGACCTTGAGGAGCACGCGCTCGCCGAAAATGCGCTGGAAGGCGGCGCGGTTGCCGTCGATCAGCGTCTGGAAGTCTGCCGCGCACAGCCCCCTGGTCATGATCCTCTCGCGCAGCACATCCAGTTCGGCTGCGCCAATTGTCAGCGGCTCGGAGGGGGTGTCGTCGGAGGATGGGGCTCGATCAGTCACTTATGATCAAACGCATGAGCAGAGGCGCGGTTTCGGACGCTCTGGAACCGTCAGGCGCTTGCGGCATTGAGAAGGGGGAAGGCACAAGAGGCGATCGTGAAGAATATATCGGTCTACATCGTATCCGGCCTGATTATCCTGATGGGAGTCGGCGCGCGTTTTGCGATCGGAAACGTCTACAGTGAAGCCGAGGCGACCAATCTGATCGCCTCGCTGACCAATACCGGCCTCTATCTCGGATCAGCCATTGCCGGGGCATCGGCCACGACTCTGGCCCTGATGCTGACGCTGCTCGGCCTGACCAGTCAGGCGGAAGCCGATTTTGATTTCGATGTCTACAAGAGCATCTCGCAGGTCGCTTGGCTGTCGACGATTTCGCTTGTCGGGGCTGTGATCCTGCTCCTCATGCTCGTCCTGCCGGTCGGCGAGTTCGAGAAGATGCCGGATGGCTGGTACCGGATCATGTATGAAGTGATCTTTGCGCAGACCGTGATCGTCTGCGCCCTTCTGGTCGCCACGGTCGTGCGCCTGTTCCTGGCGATCCGCCACGTCATCACGACGGTGACCCCGGGCGACGAAATCTAGGCCTGATTGTCGGGAAAAAGTGGCACACCCGAGAGGATTCGAACCTCTGACCCCCAGATTCGTAGTCTGGTGCTCTATCCAGCTGAGCTACGGGTGCATGCCGTTGCGAGGGCGGACACATAGCGGCGCGCGCATGAGGATGCAAGCGCTTATGCTGCACTCTTCTGATCGGCTTCATATACCCCGCGGGCGATGGAGCGGGCAAGGGTCGAAGCAGCAAGTTCTCCAATTCGTGTAAGGGCGATGGGCGCCGGGTCCTCGAGCGCGACCTTGCCGGTCGAGAGCACAAAAAGCGCGTCGCCATCGAAAGGCGCAAAGACAGGGCGGATGGCGCGCGAGAAGCCGGAAAGCGCCATTTGCGCGACGCGGTGGGCCTGCGCCGGGGTGAGGGCGACGTCGGTCGCGATACAGGCAATCGTTGTGTTCTGGCCGAGCTGCGGGTTCATCTTGGCATCGCCCCATTCTTCCGGATCGCACTCATAGTCGGCCGGCGGGCGGTGGCCGCCAAACTCATTGCCGATCTCATACGGCCAGGCCCAGAAACAGGTCGTCTCCGGCATGAAGACCGAGCCGAAACAGTTCACGCCTGCGATTGCGCCGATGGTGATGCCGTCAGACGTGCGCAGCGAAGCTGAGCCGAGCCCGCCGGCATGCGCGCCAGCATTGGCGCCGATGCCGCAGCCGATATTGCCGAGCGGGAAGGTCTTGGCGTGGTTCTCGAAGGCTTCCTCGCCGAGCTGGCGATAGGGCGGCTTCTCGCCCCAGTCCTTCTTGCCGCCATTGGCGAGGTCATAAAGGATGGCAGACGGGACGATCGGTGTCTTCGGCACGCCGGGCAGGTCCTTCAGCCCATAGCCGCGCCCCATCGCACCGAGCTTTGCTGTCACACCGTCTGCTGCGCTGAGACCATAGGCGCTGCCGCCTGAGAGGACGACCGCGTCGACCTGCTCGACCATGGTGTCGGCGCGCAGCAGATCGGTCTCGCGTGTGCCCGGCCCGCCGCCGGCTATGGCGCATGCCGCCGTCACCGGTTCCTCGGCGAGGATTACCGTCGTGCCCGTCATCGCTTCGAAGTCTTCGGCATTGCCGACCTGAATGCCGTCCACATCTGTGATCAGGTTTCGCGGTCCCGGTCGTGACATATTCTATCCTTTTAATTGTTGATCCCGCTTGTAGGGTGAAGCAAACCTTCCGCCAAGGTCATGAGGAGATCGGGTGTCATGAAATTTCTCGCTTGTACTGGTGCAACTGCAGCGCTCGCCGTCTTCGGGGCCGGCGCCGCATTGGCCCAGGTCACGATCACCGGCGAAGGCGCCGAGATGGCCGATCTGAAGGCGTGCATCGCGCAGGCCGATGACGGCGACACGTCCGCCATCGATGCCTGCGTCGCCAGCAATATTGACGAGATCGAAGCGTTTATCGCCGCGCACCCGAAGACCGAAGCTGCAGACCATGTCGCTGAAGGTCGCGGGGTCGAGACAGGCGATGAGATGAATTCAGAAGAGGCAAGTGAAGAATCCGAATGATATTTGATGACCCGCTGAAGGCGCTTGTTCCCATCCTGCTGATTGCGGCCTGCCAGCCGCAAGGCCCGTCCACCACACCGGCCAACCC
>NZ_JBARZC010000139.1:0-2619 GCF_049649345.1 Henriciella sp.
GCCCAATCTTGGCCGCTCCGGCGACGGTGTGACGAGCCTGCCTGTGACGGCGCCCGCGTCCGAGCCGGGCGGTTCGGCCCCGCGCCTTGAATTCGATATCCATCTATTCGAGGCCGGAGATGTTGATGTGACCGTCACACTGGCACCGACACAGGATTTCCTCGGACAGGGCGGGCTTCGCTATGCGGTTTCCATCGATGATGGCGAGCCGGTCATGGTCAATCTGCACAAGGGCGATACGGGCGGCGAGGGCAGTGCTGCCTGGGGAGAAGCGGTTGCGAATTATGCCTATGAGCTGACCACGACGCTGAGTGTCGCTGAGCCAGGCGCGCACAGGCTGAAGCTCTGGCGGGTCGATCCGGGCGTTGTCTTTCAGCGCGTTCTGGTCGTGGCGGGCGACGTCCCGGAAAGCTATCTCGGCCCGCCGCTGACGCCGGTCTGCGAGCCGTCAAATGGCCCGCTGCCGGATTGTTCTATTCCGTAGGCGTCTCATCCCAGCCGGCCACGATCGATTTCACGAAGGCGCCAGACTCGGTGAGGTCCTCATCGGTAAACGGGCCGGCCGGCGATGTACCGGGCTTGAAGATGGACGCGCCTTCTTTCTTGTCGCTGACCGCCCAGTTCGCATGGGAGATGCCATTGGCGCGCATGAAGGCCATCCATTGCATCACGGAGGCCTTGTCGACGCCGCCATCACCATCATAGTTCACCCCGCCCCATTCGGACACGAAAAGCGGCAGGCCCGCCTCGAGCGCCGCCTGGGCCTTGTCGCGTAAATCCTGTTTGTGGCTCGCAGCATAGAAGTGGAGCGTATAGGCGATGTTGGTTTCGCCTAGGATCGGGTCAGCTGCGGCCTTGTCGACATCCTGAGACCAGGATTGCGTGCCGACCAGGATGAGATTGTCCGGATCGACCTCGCGGATCGCGTCGATGAGCTGTTTCGAATAGGGCTTCACGACGGTGGACCAGTCGGCCGTGTCGAGCGGTTCATTATAGATTTCGTAGATGATGTTCGGCGTGTCGCCATATTTCTCGGCCAGCCCGGTGAAGAATTCCACCGCGGCCTCCGGATTGTCCTCGGCATGGTGGGAATGCCAGTCGGCGATGACGTAGAGGCCCTTGTCTATGGCAGCGTCAATGACGGCATGGGCGCGGGCGAGATTGCCCTCAGGATCGCTGACATAGCCGCCATTCCGGTCTGCGGCGATGGCGGCGCGTACGAGCGAGGCGTCCCAGTCGTCTGCGAAATAGTCGACGGCGGCGGCGTTGTAGAGATCATCCTGCCCCCAGCCGGTGGTCGACCAGAAAAAGCTGACGCCTGCGAGGGAGACCGTATTGCCATCTGCGTTCACGACGCGATTGCCATTGGTTCGAAGCTCTCCGTGCAGTGCAACAGGCGAGCCGGCGGGCGGCGATTCGGCGGCGGTATTGCCAGCAGGAGCCGGCGGCGTGGTGCAGCTTCCGGATGCGAGCGCTAGCAGGCTGAGGGCGAACACAGAGGGTTTCATCTATTGCCTTTCGGGCTGGAGTGGCAGAAGCGGGCCTAGCGCCCGCGCGGGACGAGGCCAGCCTGACGGGCGAGCGCCTGGGCCAGCGTGGCTTTCAGCTTGTCGCGCTGTTCAGGCGTGTGGGGTCCAAGGGCGCCTTTCGAATGCGGCGGCAGGTGAGCGACAGGATCGCCGTTTTCCTGGAAGGCATAGTGCTCGAACATCATCTTCCAGGCCGCTTTCTGGTGAGGCGGCAGGTCGCGGATGGCAATGATCGCGTGCAGCAGGCTGTCAAACGGAGAGGCGAGCGATTTCGACGCGTCGTTCCACCAGTAATTCACCAGCATGTTGAAGTCTTCCAGAGACTCGACATGGTGCCACCAGAAATACGGGATGAAGAGCGCGTCGCCAGGCTCCAGCTCGGCGGACTGCGCATGCGGCCAGGCGTCTGCAAAGCGCGGATAGCGCTCAAAATCCGGGTCTTCGAGGCGGACCAGGCTGACGGGCGGGCCGGCGAGCGTGAGTTCGAACGGGCCGACATAGAGATTGGGCGTCTGGTCGGGCGGAAACAGGGTGAAGCGGCGGCGGCCTGCGACGACGCCGGCAATGTTTTCCAGCACGTCGAAATGGGTCTGGACGGTCAGCTTGTTGCCGATCCAGATGCGCGGCTCGATCACTGGCGGCAGGACGCCGATCGGATTGTTGTCAGCGAAACCGGGCAGATTGTCGTGCATCGGCACCGACTGGATATAGACAGAGTCCGGATGTTCCTCACCGCGCAGATGCGCGACCGCATCGATCGAGTCGCTGATCACGGCGGGGCGCTTGGTAAAATTAAGGCCCGTCAGATCCTCATTGTAGAAATACTTCCCGGCAATCTCGGGCGATCCGAAAATCGTCTCGACAGGCCGGCGGGCGTCGAAGCGTTTGACATAATCAATGATCGTTTCGGTCGATTTTTGCGCCGCCTGAACAGCCGGCCAGTGGCCGATGAAGCCTTTCATCAGAACAGGGCGCGCGCCGGGCAGGATTTCGTCGCGGAACTCTTCAAGCGTGACGTTCGAGCGTTCCTCGACCGGCGGAGCAGGGGGCAGTGTCGTGCGCGTATCGGTTTGCATGGTGTGCATTAGAG
>NZ_JBARZC010000140.1:0-2046 GCF_049649345.1 Henriciella sp.
GCCACGGCGACGGTCACAAGCGTCAGGATAAGGGTGATTTTGAGCGACCGTGTGCGGCCGGATGAAACATCCGTTTTCGCCGGTTCAGTTCTCGTCCTGGCTTTGCGTGCCAATATCCCAGCCTCTAGCGCAGTCAGATCTCATCCCATTCTGTGTGCAGAGAAAGGTTTGCACTATCGTTAATGGGGCCGAGTCGGCGATTAATCCAAAGCGCGCGCGACGATATCCATGGCATTTTTGGACAGTCCGCTGTCACGAAGCCCGACGAGTGTCTTTTCTGCACTTTCACGGGCCACAGGCTCAAGCGTCTTCCACTGCTCGAAACTGGTCAGAAGGCGGGCGGCCAGGGCGGGATTGCGCTTGTCGGTCTTGGCGATGACCTCGCCGATGATTTCGTGACCCGCCCCGTCTCTTGCATGGAAAGCGGCCAGATTCGTCATCGCAAAGGCTGCAGCAACAGAGCGCACGCGGTTCGGGTTCGAGAGATCGAAATCCTTGTGCTCCGACAGGCGCCGCGCATCGGCGGCTGTGCCCTGTCCGGCCTGGACGGCGAACCATTTGTCGATAACCAGCGGATTGTCTTTCCACTGCTCGTAAAATGCATCGATGGCGGCGTCGCGATCCTTGCCGTCGATCGGCACCAGTGCGCGAAGACAGGCGAGCTGTTCGGTCATGTTCGGTGCGTTATCGAACAGGGATTTGAGCTGAGCCGCAGCGTCCTGCGTGCCTTTGGCGCCCGTCAGGCCGATCATGGCCGCGCGCAGCGACCTGATCCCGGCCTGTTCGGCCGTCGGCGCGAAGGGGGCAGGGCTCGGCTCTGATAAAATGCGCTCTGCATCATCAGAGAGGGCTTCCGCCAAGGCGCGGCGCAAGCGTTTGCGCGCATCATCAAGGCCTGCTGGATCAACAGGCTGTCTTTCCTGAAACAGCACGGCAATATCCGGCAGCGCGGTCAGAAGCGCGGCGAAGGCCGGGTCGTCTTCATTGTCGCGGACCGCACTGGCCAGCGCGGTGACCAGTTGATCGTCCGGCGGGCTTTGCGGCGTGTCGAGAAGGCGGAACATCTCGGTCTTGGCGAGCGTCTGGAAGCTGTCCCAGATGTTGAACGGGTCGGTTTCGGCAGAGGCGAGCGCCAGAAGGTCGGCGGTGGACTGCTCACGCTTCAGGCGCACGGGTGCGCTGAACTGGCGATTGATCGACAGAAGCGGACGAGGTGACCCGTCCGGGAGCTTGATTTCAAACGTCTTTTCGGCCTGATCGAGGACAAGAACGGTTTCGCCATTCTCCCACCCTTCTGCGCTCAGATGAGCGCCCTTGCCATCGAGCAGTGCCGCGCGGAGCGGGATCGGGACCGGCTTCTTGTCCGCCTGTTTAGGCGTTGGCGGCGTCGTCTGCGAGAGCTTCAGCGTCAGCGTGGCGCTGCCCGCATCCCAGCTCTCTTCGACGCTGACTTCAGGCGTGCCCGCCTGGGCATACCAGAGCTGGAACTGGCTGAGATCCTTGCCCGAGGCTTTCTCGAAGCAGGAATAGAAATCCTCGATCGTCGAGGCGGTGCCGTCATACTCGTCGAAGTAGATCTGCATGCCCTTGTCGAAGGCCTCGTCTCCGATCAGCACTTTAAGCGCTCGGATCAGTTCGGCACCCTTCACATACACCGTGGCCGTATAGAGGTTATCGATCGAGCCATAAGCCTGCGGGCGCACTGGATGGGCGAGCGGGCCGGAATCCTCTGCGAACTGGCGTGCGCGGAGCGTCATCACATCCTTGATCCGCTGGACCGGGCGCGAGCGGAGGTCAGATGAGAATTCCTGGTCGCGAAAGACTGTCAGGCCTTCTTTCAGGCAGAGCTGGAACCAGTCCCGGCAGGTGATCCGGTTGCCGGTCCAGTTGTGGAAGTATTCGTGACCGACAATGCTCTCAATGGCTTCGAAGTCGGCGTCCGTCGCGCTTTCCGGATTGGCGAGCACATAGGCCGAGTTGAAGATAATGAGGCCCTTATTCTCCATCGCGCCGAAATTGAAGTCGCGCACGGCCACGATGTTGAAC
>NZ_JBARZC010000141.1:0-3352 GCF_049649345.1 Henriciella sp.
ATCTGAAGCGCGGCCGCTAGATCAGGTCGCGGCGGCAAAGACCAGCTGGACGCCTTTGTCCATGGAGGCCTGAAGCGACATCTGAACGCCGCCTGCTTCGATATGGAGGCCGCCGGCGAAGCTCATCGCGGCAGCGGCAGCCAGCATGACGAGGGCGGCACTGCAGGCGATCCATCCGCTTGTCTGGAGTTTGCTGGACATTGGTTTTTTCCTCTTGCTTGGAAAGTTGATGACCTCGGCCTCAGGCCTTTGCTGGTACTGCTGTGGCAGGGAAAGGATGAGCGCCGACATCTGTTCAGTTCTTTTCTAGGTTGCGGAACTCGCGGCGCAGGCGCCACTCATCCGAGGTTACATTGCGTTCGAGATTTTGGAGACGGTCTTCGAGGTCCATGAAAGAATATTTCAGGCCTGAATAGGTCGCCTTGGGACGGTCCGAGACACCGCGCCAGAAGGCATCTTCTTCCGGCGCGAGCGGGCTGTAACCCATAGGCGCCTTCGGGATCATCATGATCATCACGATATAAGCGAGAATGATCAGCGGTCCGGCGAACAGGAAGAACGAGGCCACGGTGAGCAGGCGCACGACGATCGGATCCCATCCGAAGCGTTCTGCGATACCGCCGCAGACACCTGCCCAGACCCGTTCCTTGCGGGAGCGGTAAAGGCGCTTGGGGTTTGGCGAGGAAAACATGTCATCCTCGCGACCGTGGACGCGTTCGCGGTGACGGCGGTGATGATGAGGGTCGGTCATTTGTGGTATTCCTATCGGTCGAGGGGAGAGCGGGACCGGCGCGAAACCGGCGCTGCGTCTTCCGGGTGAGTATCTGTCAGCTGTTCGAGCGTCTCGATGCGGCGTTCCATGGCTCTCGCCGAGCGCCAGAGGTCTTCGAGCATTCGCTCATCGTCCGGTTCCAGCGTCTTCTGTTTCCGCCAGAGGGTGATGTAGTGGAACACCATGCCCGGGAAGACGACGAAGATTGAGACGACAGCCACGAGGGCGATGATAAATTCGGATTCCATGTCTATCCTTCCCCGGCTTCAGACCGGGTTTCCATGTGCTGGAGTACGAGACCCGGCACGATGATAGCAGAAAGAATGATGGCGAGTACGATTAGTGACGTGATCATGGATTAGTCCTCGCTATCCTTGGCTTTCGCCTTTGCCGGCGATTTGGCGCGCGACTTCTTGAGAGCCTCGAGTTCCTTCTCGACGGCCTCGTCCCGTTCCAGGGCGGCAAACTCGGCCTCAAGGCTCGGCTCGCTGCCTTTGATCTGGTCGGCATAGGCTTCCATCTCATCGACCTTGCGCTCGACCGTGGCGTAGCGGGCGAGTGCATCGTCCACTTTGCCGTCATAGGTCTGCGAGCGCATGCGGATGCGTTGCTCGGCAGCTTCCCGGCGCATCATCAGCGCGCGGTGCTTGGCCTTGGCCTCGTCGAGCTTGGCCTGGAGCTTCGCCAGATCATCCTGGTGCTTCTCGAAGGCCTCTTCGGCAGCCGTCATGGCGTGCCTGCGGCGCTGGATTTCACCATCGGCCTTCTGCTTGGCAGAAAGGGCACCGCGGGCAAGATCCTCGCGGCCCTTGTCAATCGCCACGCCGGCCTTGTTTTCCCAATCGTCGCGGACCTTGGTGTAATACTCGATCTCGCGTTCCATTTCCTTTTTATCGGCCATGGCACGCGCGGCGGAGGTGCGAACCTCAACCAGCGTGTCTTCCATTTCCTGGATGATCAGACGCGCGATCTTTTCTGGGTTTTCTGCACTGTCCAGCATCGCATTGATGTTGGAGTTAATGATGTCGCCGAGGCGGGAAAAAAGTCCCATTGTTATATTCCTTTCATTCTCGGTGATGTCTGGGAGGAGACGGGGCTGAACGCTTACAGGCCCTTAGAAAAAGAGGCCGCCGAGGAAGACACCGGCTGCGAAGAACATCCAGCACTCGGCCGGACGTGAAGCGAGCCAGCGACCAAATTTGCCCGAACCTTCGCGGGCTTCCTGGTAGCGGGTGTCATAACGGTGATCGGTCATTTCTTTTTCAGTCCTTTAATTGTGGCGACGCCCATCGCCTGTGATGCCAGATACATTTCAAGGACCGTGCCAGTTTTGGCGTAACCATTTAGAACTTTGTTTCTAAAGCAATTATTTTTCTAGAGGCCGGTTTGCGAAATTTTATTTTAGTATATTTGACCAAATTCTTTTATTGATTTGACCAACTATCTAGTTATTTATGCCTCATGGTTGGTCAAACGCCCCAAATTGTTGGTGAAGCGCCTGAGTGGCTGTCAGCGCTTGAACACGTCTCCCGACTGGCCCCGCTCGATCGGCCCTCGCTCGTCATCGGGGAGCGCGGCACGGGTAAAGAGTTAATCGCCGAGCGGCTGCACTTTCTCTCGCGCCGCTGGGACGGGCCCTATATTCAGGTGAACTGCGCCGCCCTGTCCGATGACCTTCTGGATTCAGAACTGTTCGGCCATGAGCGCGGTGCCTTCACCGGCGCGACAGAGCGACGTCAGGGCCGATTCGAGCTGGCCAATGGCGGCACGCTCTTCCTTGATGAGATCGCAACCGCCTCCCAGCGCGTGCAGGAAAAGCTCTTGCGCGTCATTGAATATGGCGAGTTTCAGCGCCTCGGCGGCGAGAAAGTGCTGTCCAGCGATGTGCGCGTCGTTGCGGCGACGAACATCGATCTGCCGTCCGCCGTGCAGGCAGGAACATTTAGGGCCGACCTGCTC
The DNA here is from genome assembly GCF_049649345.1 of Henriciella sp. Taxonomy (GTDB): domain Bacteria; phylum Pseudomonadota; class Alphaproteobacteria; order Caulobacterales; family Hyphomonadaceae; genus Henriciella. The sequence goes on from NZ_JBARZC010000141.1 coordinate 2,732, forward strand.
GACCGCCTCGCCTTTGATGTCATCACCCTGCCTCCTCTACGGGCAAGGGACGGCGATGCCACGCTGCTCGCAGACTTCTTTGCCCGCCGCATGGCGCGCGAAATGCTTGAGGACTTTCCGGGCTTTGCGCCGTCCGCCATCGCCGCCATCGAAGCGCATGATTGGCCGGGCAATGTGCGCGAACTTCGAAACTTCGCGCAGCGGGTGACGGCCCGGGCGCTGGCGGCGCCAACGAATGAACCAATCCGGTTTGATCCGGCGGCGCTAGATCCGTTCGAGTCTCCCTTCAGACCCCCTGCCACCTTGACGCCAGCAGAACAGACCCCATCTGCGCCGGTCACGAAACCCGCATTACCGAAGCCGCAGCTCGGCGCCTCGTTCGAGGACCAGACTAAACTTTTCGAAACCGCCTTAATCGATGCCGCCCTCGGGGCACATGATGGCCACCAGGGCAGAGCCGCCGATACGCTGGGCCTTACCTATCACCAGTTCCGCGGCCTCCTCAAAAAACACGACTATGGGAAGAAACCGGGCAAACCGGACACAACGGAAGAGCCATAGCAGCACTTTCTTAGGCTTAGGCCAATACTCATACCTGCAAAGGAGTAGACCATGCAGGCC
>NZ_JBARZC010000142.1:0-2578 GCF_049649345.1 Henriciella sp.
CCTACTCCCAGTCTCCGGAAAACCCGTAGACAAATATGTCATGGCTTTCGCATAGCGCCTCGATTTCAGCCCGCTGCAGCAGAAGCGCACCACCCGCTTCCACACCGATGCCGGCAAGGCCCGCCTCTGCGGCAAGCCTGACTGTCGCCGGCCCTATCGTTGGCAAATCGATACGCCGCTCCTGAATTGGCTTTGGGCGTTTTACCAACACACCCTTTCGTGCAGACAGATTGCCCCTGATTTCAGGCTCAAGGTTCGCGACACGATCAAGCATCCGGTCGGTACCTTCCTGCGCTTCAACGGCAAGGATCAAACCGTCGCAGACGACAGCACCCTGTCCGATATCCAGCTTGCCAATCTCCCCGGCGATCCGCGCGGCCTTTTTCATGTCCGCCAGGGCGTCATCGCCTGGCGCAGGGCCAAACAGCAGGCCATCTCCTGCCCGGAGGTTTGACGCCGCGTCTTCTGCGGCGATAACCGGAAAGCCCTCGCTCTCAAGCTCGCTGACGATAACGCGCAGAAGGGCATCGTCGCCATGTCGGGCCGCCTTTAGCACTTTTGGCAGCAGGCGGGCCCCGCGAAGGTCGAGCTTGATATCGGAGAAGTTCGGACGTTTCACAATCCCGGCAAACACAACCTGGTCGATTTGCTCGGCCTTCAGCCTCTTGATCAGATGTCCAATCTGACCAATGCCAATGGTTTCGCCGGGAAACGGTGAGAGCTTTTCCTCTTCGAAACCGGCCAGCTTGAAGACGTACACGTCTCGGCCAGAATCGACCTGTTCACGCGCAATGCTGACAGGCAAATCTCCAAGCCCTGCAACAATCCCAAGCTTTTGCATCTGATGGCCTATTCCGGAAGACAGAGGGACCGGCTCTTCCCCTTGCGGATGAAGTTCAGAATTTCGATACATTCAGCGCACTCGCCATAGGTCTCTTCGGCGTCGGCCAGACGCTCGCTGAATGTGCCTTCCTTGGCAAACAGCATACGGTAGGCAGCTCTCAGATCATGGATAGACTGGCGGCTGAAGCCGCGGCGCTTCATGCCGACAATATTGAGCCCAGCCAGATGGGCATGGTTCCCGATGACTGAGCCGTAAGGGATGACATCGGCGACCACGATCGCTCCGCCGCCCACAAAGGCGTGCTGGCCGATCCGGCAGAACTGATGAACAGCTGCCATACCGCCCATCCAAACCTGGTCGCCCACCGTAATGTGACCGCCAAGCTGAACATTGTTCGCGATCACGCACTTTTCGCCAACATGACAGTCATGGGCCAGGTGCGACCCTACCATCATCAGGCACTCGTCGCCTATCGACGTCAGGCCGCCATGTGCAGGAGACCCCGTATGGACGGTCACGTGCTCCCTGAAAATCGATCGTTTGCCGACTGTCAGGCGCGACGTACCATCATCCTTGAAACCGAGGATCTGAGGCGGCCCTCCGATCACAGCCCCCGGATAGACTGCGACTTCATCTGCCAGCTCAGTCCGGCCGAGCACCGTGCCGCGCTGATGAATCTGGCACCCGGCTCCGAGCTTTACGTCCGATCCGACATAAGCCAGGGCACCGATCGTGACGCCCTCGCCTAGTTCGGCGCCGGGTTCGACAATCGCAGTTGGATGAATGTCAGCGCTCAACTTTTCTTCTTTCCCGGATCAGTCTGTTTCTGCAGCCAGGCGATTTCGCGCATCCACTGGCGCAAAGGCTTCGCAGGCACACCGCCCCACGTTTCGCCCGCGGGAATCTCCCGGAACACACCGGATGAAGCGGCAATCTGCGCGCCATCCCCGATTTTCACATGGTCGGCAATGCCAACACGCCCGCCCAACATAACCCCATCTCCGATCGTCACCGTGCCCGAAATGCCAGCGAAGGACGCCATCAGAACACTCTGGCCTGTGACCACGTTATGGGCGATCTGACAGAGATTATCGAGCTTTGTGTGCTCGCCCAGGATCGTATCTTCGAATGCACCGCGATCAACGCATGTATTCGCCCCGATCGTAACGCCATCTTGCACGATCACCCTGCCAAACTGCGGAGCGTCCACCGCCCCATGCGGGCCTGGCATGACACCGAAACCGCTCTCACCAATGCGCGCGCCAGAATAGATCTTCACGGAGTTGCCGATTAACGCACACTGGATGCTGACATTGGCGCCGATCCGGCAGTCGCGGCCAACCTGGACGCCAGGCCCAATAACGCTGTTGGGGCCGATGATTGTCCGGTCACCAATCGCAGCGCCTGCACAGATAACGGCGCTTGCGGCGACCTGCGCTGTTTCATGGATGTTGGTCGGGCGCTCCGGCGTTTCTGGCTCGTTCCAGTCTCGAAACCGCAAGAGCAGGTCTGCCGTCTGAGTGTGAGCGTGGCGCGGCATGTCCACGATCAGCGGAATCATTCCGTCAGGGAGGGCCGCTGAATGATTTTCGGTGACGAAACAGGCGCTCGCCGCCCCGCTCATATCATTCGGAGAAGGCGGTTTCTTGCCTTCATAATAACAGATCTCGCCTTCTCGAGCAGAATGCGAAGCGGCGACATCCATGATCTGGATGTCGCCGCATTCGCTTAATT
>NZ_JBARZC010000143.1:0-4021 GCF_049649345.1 Henriciella sp.
CCTCCGGGTATTCGTGAAATCTGAGGCGCAAGCCCTTGGCGGCGCCGAAACCATGCCCCTGGCGGCGCTGACGGCTTCACTGACGGGCAAACCGGGCGCAAATGACCTTCTCCAGTTCGAAGTCACGGGCAAGATCGAGGCACCCCTGTTCATCGATTATGGCGGCGCTGGCGAAGCCGTCTTTTCGAGGCTTGCCTTCATCGTTCGCCCGAACTCGGCGATCGACATAATCGAATCGCACTCGGCCTCCAGCGGGTTTAGCTCCGCTATGCTGGAGTTCGGGATTCAGGCCGGTGGGTCTGTGTCGCGAACCATACTGCAGGACAATGGTAGCGAGTCGGCCGCGGCGATTACAGGGTCGGTCACCCTCAGCGAGCGTGCCTCGTATAACCAAACGGTTCTCGCCTTCGGGGCAAAGCTGGCCAGAGTTGAAACGCGCGTTTGCTATGACGGGCCGGGCGCGAAAGCCGTGCTCAATTCGGCCTATTTACCAAAAGCAGGCCGGCACATCGATCTGACCAGCCTGGTGCGCCATGGCGCTGAATCCTGCGTCACACGCCAGCTGACCAAGGGCGCCATCAGCAAGGGTGGCAAGGGCATTTTCCAGGGCAAGTTCCACGTGCCGCGAACGGTAGGCCAATATACGGATGCAGACATGCAGCATCAGGCTCTATTGCTGGATGACGGCGCAGAAGTGTTCGCCAAGCCCGAACTCGAAATCTATGCGGACGACGTTGAATGCGCGCATGGCAATACGTCCGGCCAGCTTGATGAAGCGGCCTTGTTCTATATGCGCCAGCGCGGACTACCTCTGAACGAGGCGCGCGCCTTGTTGACCGAGGCCTTTGTCAATCAGGCACTGGAGACGGCCCACCCGGCTGTACGCGATGATCTTGTCGGCATGACACGCGACTTTCTTCACGCGCAGGCTTGAGGGCAGGATAATGGCACTCGACCTTCCAGCCATTCGCGGCCAGTTTCCCATCCTCTCGCGGGAGGTGAACGGTAAGCCGCTAGTATATCTCGATAATGCGGCTAGCGCCCAGAAACCCCGCGCCGTTCTTGACGCGATGAGCGTTCAGGCAGAGACGGCCTACGCCAACGTGCACAGGGGCCTTCACACGCTGGCGAATGAAACAACCGCGGCCTATGAAGCCGCGAGGACGACAGTGCAGAAATTTATAAATGCACCGTCGCCGGACACAATCATTTTCACCAAGGGTGGCACGGAAGCCATCAACCTTGTTGCTTCCGGGCTTGCTGCGGAGATCCAGGCCGGTGACGAGATTATTCTCTCGATCTCCGAACACCACTCCAACATCGTTCCCTGGCATTTCCTGCGCGAGCGCCATGGCGCCGTTTTGAAATGGGTGCCGATACGAGAGGACGGCACGCTGGATATGGACGCCTATGCTGCCGCGCTCGGTCCCAAAACCAGATTTGTGTCGCTAGGGCACATGTCTAATGTTCTCGGCACAGTGATCGATGCGAAGAAAGCTGTAGACCTCGCGCACGCTAATGGCGCGCAAATCCTTCTGGATGGCTGCCAGGCCGGGGTTCATCTCGATGTGGATGTGCAGGAAACCGGTTGTGACTTTTACGTCCTCACAGGCCACAAGATCTACGGGCCAACCGGCATCGGCGCTCTTTATGGCACCCCCGACGCGCTGGACCGGCTGCGCCCTTATCAGGGCGGCGGCGAGATGATCGAAATCGTCGAGCAGGAGCGGGTCACCTATAATACTGCCCCGCATAAGTTCGAGGCGGGAACGCCGCCCATTCTTCAGGCGATCGGCTTTGGTGTCGCGATTGACTGGATTTCAAGCTTCGACAAGGACGACATTTTTGCCCACGAGGATGCCTTGTATCGGCGTGCCCTGACGGCGCTCAAAGAGGTCAACGGCCTCAGAGTGTTCGGCGATGCTAATGAGAAGGGTCCGGTCCTGTCTTTTGGTATCGAAGGCCTTCACCCGCACGATATCGCGCAGCTTGTAGACAGGTATGGTGTCGCCATTCGTGCAGGTCACCATTGCGCTCAGCCTCTGATGTCCCATCTTGGAGTCACAGCGACGGCGCGTGCAAGCTTCGGCATCTACAATACGCCGGAAGAGGTGGATGTATTTGTGGAGGCACTCAACAAAGCCCGTGGAATGCTGCTATAAGGACTGCACATGGCAGACGATATGAGCCTTAATCCAAGCGAGCAGACGGCTGACACTTCAGCCGATAGCGAAGCTGTGTCGGTAATCCCCCAGGATGAGCTAAATCGCCTCACCGATGAGCTGATCACTGCCTTCAAGACTGTTTTCGACCCGGAAATTCCAGTGGATATCTATGAGCTGGGACTGATCTACAAGGTCGATATCGATGACGACCGCAAGGTCGACATCGATATGACGCTGACAGCGCCTGGCTGCCCGGTTGCCGGGGACATGCCGGGCTGGGTCGAGAATGCAGCCCGCACCGTGGACGGCATCAAGGATGTCGAAGTGCGTTTGACCTTCGATCCGCCTTGGGATCCCTCGCGCATGTCGGACGAAGCGCGCCTTGCGCTGAACATGCTCTGATTGAAATTGACCGCAGGACCCCTCATCTAGCAAATATGGCCAGACGACCCAGACCTCAACTTGTGACCTTGACTGACGCCGCAGCAGAGCGGGTCAAGGAAATCATGTCTGAAAATGGCGCCGGCTATCTGCGTGTCGGCGTCACCAATGGTGGCTGCGCCGGCATGGAGTACGTCATGGACTATGTCGAAGCGCCAAGCGACATGGATGAAGTTGTTACTGACAATGGTGTTCAGATCGTCGTCGACGCAAAAGCCGTGCTCTTTCTGCTCGGATCAATGGTCGACTTTGAAACGACAAGCCTGCACGAGAAATTTGTCTTCCGGAATCCGAACCAGACGGACGCTTGTGGCTGCGGCGAAAGCGTCACGATCGTCCCAGCTTCAGCTGGATAAGAAAAGCCCCGCCTGAAGCAGGCAGGGCTCTTTCGGGATTGATCGTTCACCGTGGTTACTGGTTGCCTGGATTGGTCACCGGACAATCATTCGCGAAGCTCTTGAATGTGTCGTTAATAGCCGGAAAGTTGACCACGACTTCGTCTTTGAAGTCCATCTTCCAGGCGACATCTTCACGTTTAACGGCGGAGTTGTAGATTTTCTTTGCGGTCACAACATCGTCTGAAATCGCAACTTTGCGCCCCGGATAATAGACCCAGTCCGTGTCAGACGTCTCATCGCCAAATGTGGTTACGGCATTTCGCGTTCTCTTACGGGTTGATGAGGAACCGCGGATAAGGTCTGCAACGCTTCCAGGAACCACGCCGATCCCGACGACGAGTTCGTCCTCCGCACAAGATATGTATGCGCCATTCTCTGTGTCAGAGCCAGTAGAGATCGCAACGACAGCGCCATCTTCCGTTGAACTCATTACATGCCATTCGTTGGCTTCAATTGCGCTTGCAGACGCTGATAAACCGCCAGCGATAAGCCCGCAGGCAAGTAGATATTCAAATTTATTCATGATTGACCTCCTTCTTTGTCAAACATCGAATAACAATAAACGCTTATCGTGTAAAGATATCGTGTTATTGTTTTTCAATTATCCGCGAGAGGCTGGCTTGATCGATCCGGTTTGTTTGGGACCAGGGTCAGGCAGCAAGGCGCTTGAAGACGTCACGGTTGATTTTGCCTCAGCGAGCAGGGCCGCCGACTTGCCCTCAACCGCCTGAGTGAGCGCTTCGAGGAAAGCGCCCTTGTCCAAGCCTGGCGCAATCGGGGCCAGAAACTCAACGACGGCGCGGCCAGGCTTTTTCTCGATGGCCTCCTGCTGCCAGAACACGCCGAGATTTGTCGCTACAGGCACGACCGGCACATCCATCGCCTTTTGCATGTGCCAGACGCCTGGCTTGTAGCGATAATGCGTTCCGGGCGCGGCCAGATGGCCTTCCGGATAGATAAGAACTCTCAGGCCTGCATCACGCGCGCGTTCCATCCCTTCAGCGAGTGAGGCGGCCT
>NZ_JBARZC010000144.1:0-3018 GCF_049649345.1 Henriciella sp.
GGTCCACGGCGCGCGCGGCGTCAGCGTGATCGGGCGTTCGCGGTGGCCTTCGCCCTGAATGTGGGCGATCTTCATCCAGCGGCCCGTACTGCCCAGCGCCTGAACGATGGCGCGGACCTGCGCCGCATTGCCAGCGCGCCCGTCGGACACGGCCCAGACGGACGGCCCAATCTGGGGCGCAATCGGTTTTCCGGGTTTCGGCGCGGCCATAGCCAGTCAGGCACCTCACGATTCGCTCAAACGGAGAGTGCCAGCTTTTTCAAAGTCTTGCACCTCGTGCGTGCAGACGCGTTGTGTTTGGCCATCACGGGTCTCCCAAGAAGGAAGGGGAGACATATGGCCAGACCTGCAGCCTATTTGAACTCGACGGCCTCGATCTCATAGACGCGCGCGCCACCGGGGGCTGCGACTTCGGCTTCGTCGCCGACTGTCTTGCCGATCAGGGCGCGGGCGATCGGGGAGGTGATGGACACCTTGCCCTTGGAGATATCGGCCTCGTCTTCGCCGACGATGCGATATCTGGATTCCTTTTCGGTCTCCGCGTCGATCAGGGTCACAGTGGCGCCGAAGACAATCTTCTCACCTTTGAGCTTGGTCACATCGATGACTTCCGCGCGTGCCAGCTTGTCTTCAAGCTCGGCCACGCGGCCCTCGATGAAGCTCTGCTTTTCCTTGGCGGCATGATACTCGGCATTCTCGGAGAGATCGCCATGCTCGCGGGCTTCGGAGATCGCCGCGATGATGGCAGGGCGCTCAACCGACTTCAAATGTTTCAACTCTGCGTCGAGGGCAGCATGCCCTTCGGCGGTCATAGGTGTTCGTTGCATGTTCTGGATAACCGTCTTTGTAAACGAATAGCGTCTGTCCAAACGCCAGTTGCGTCAAGTGGTGTCGAATCAGGCGTTTTGCAAGGATCGGACGGTGAGCTCGCGCTCGCGAAGTGTCCGGATTGCCTGTACAGAAGCCCGTGAAGCGGCCAGCGTCGTAAAATAAGGGATCTTCCGCGTCAATGCCGTTCTGCGGATGGAGGCTGAATCCTTCAGCGACTGGGCACCTTCGGTTGTGTTGAAAACGAGCTGGATTCGGCCATTGATCATGCGGTCGACAATGTGCGGCTGGCCTTCGATGACCTTGTTGATCCGGTCGACCTTGATGCCGTGTTCTTCGAGGAAGGCGGCCGTGCCGCTCGTGGCGACCATATCAAAGCCCATCTCCGCAAGCTCCTTGACCGAGTCGAGGATGGCAGGCTTGTCGCTGTCCTTGAGCGAGATGAAGACAGCCCCTTCGCGCGGCAGATGCACATCGACGGCGATCTGCGATTTCAGGAAGGCGGCGCCGAAATCGTCGTCCCAGCCCATCACCTCGCCGGTGGACCGCATTTCCGGTCCAAGCACCGGGTCGACGCCCGGGAAGCGGGCAAACGGGAACACAGCTTCCTTGACCGCGACGCGGCGGGGCTTGGCCATGGAGAGGTCGAAATCGGTAAGGTCTGCGCCGGCCATGACTTTTGCCGCGATCCTGGCGATCGGCGCGCCGACAGCCTTGGCGACGAAGGGCACGGTGCGCGAGGCGCGAGGATTGGCTTCGAGCACGTAAATCTCATCGCCCTTGACCGCGAACTGGATGTTGATCAGGCCGCGAACCTTCAGCTCGCGGGCAAGCGCTATGGCCTGCTCCGACAGACGGCCCGTCATTGCTGGCGAGAGCGTGTAGGGCGGCAGGGCGCAGGCAGAATCGCCTGAATGGACGCCGGCTTCCTCAATATGCTCCATGATGCCTGCGACATGGACGTTCACACCGTCACAAAGCGCGTCGATGTCGACTTCGATGGCGTCGGAGAGGTAGCGGTCGAGGAACAGGGACTGGTCGCCAGACACCTTCATCGCTTCCTTGGCGAAGGATTTCACGTCTGCATCGTCGCGGCAGATTTCCATGGCACGGCCACCGAGAACGAAGCTCGGGCGGAGCATGATCGGATAGCCGAGCTCGCGGGCCTTTTCGAGGGCTTCTTCTTCAGAACGCGCGGTGGCCGATGGCGCCTGCTGTATGCCGAGCTTGTCGAGCAGGGCGGCAAATTGCTGGCGGTCTTCGGCGAGGTCAATGGACACCGGGCTGGTGCCCAGGATCGGTACGCCTGCTTCGTGTAGCGGTGTCGCAAGCTTCAGAGGCGTCTGACCTCCGAACTGGACGATGACCCCCTGAAGTTCGCCCGCGCTCTGCTCCTTGGCGATGATTTCAGACACGTGCTCATAGGTCAGCGGCTCGAAATAGAGCCGGTCGGACGTGTCATAATCGGTCGAGACGGTCTCTGGATTGCAGTTGACCATGATCGACTCGATGCCGATGTCTTCCATGGCGAACGCGGCGTGGCAGCAGCAATAGTCGAACTCGATCCCCTGTCCGATCCGGTTCGGCCCGCCGCCGAGGATGATCGCCTTCTTGCGGTCGGAGACACCGGCCTCGTCGTCGCCATGGTCCTTGCCATAGGCCGGGTGCTCATAGGTCGAGTAGAGATAGGGCGTTTTGGCCGCGAATTCGGCAGCGCAGGTGTCGATGCGCTTGTAGACAGGCCGGACATTGAGGGCGTGGCGCGCGTCGCGGACGTGCTGTTCGCTCTTGTCGATCAGCGTTGCGAGGCGGGCGTCCGAGAAGCCCTTGCCTTTAAGCTCTGTGAAGGCGTGCTGCGTTTCCGGCAGGCCGTCGCGGCGAATATCGGCTTCGGCTTCGATCAGCGCTGCGATCTGGCGCAGGAACCAGCGGTCGATCGAGGTGATGCGGTAGATATCCTCGACGCTGAAACCCTCGCGGAAGGCCTGCGCGACATGCAGCAGCCGGTCCGGTGTTGGGCGGGCGAGGGCTGAATGCAGCGCGTCCTGTCCCGTGATTTCCGGCTCATCGAGCCCGGTGAGGCCTGTCTCAAGTGAACAGAGCGCCTTTTGCAGGCTTTCCTGGAAGTTCCTGCCGATGGCCATCGCTTCGCCGACAGCCTTCATCGCCGTCGTCAGGAAAGGTTCAGAG
>NZ_JBARZC010000145.1:0-3177 GCF_049649345.1 Henriciella sp.
GACGGACGATTTGGGGTCCCTCCTGGAGCTGCAATCCTCCGGGCGTACGTCCATTATTCGAAACACGGCAGTTTCGAAGTCCCTGAGTCGTTATTTGCTGACCAGATCTCGCGCGCGCGACTCGCAGGCGCAGATATCCAAACTGGTGACGCCATTGACGACGCGGCATCCCGACTTGATCCGCGTCACAGCGCCAACCATCGTCGATGAGAGTTCGATCGAACCGGGCGAATTCAGTTGCGACCTGTCCGCCATGCGCGCCTCGCAACAGTTTCTGATTGACCTGGAAATCGCCCAGACCTCATTTGGCCACCATGTCCATGACAATGCCCGCGTCGATGAAAGCCTGGAACAGTTGAAAGATGTGCTGGATCAGGTCTTGGGCATTGAAGCCGAGGAGGAGGCGGCACCATGATCCTCCAGCGCCTCGCCACTTCCATCCGCAAACAGGACTGGGTCACCGTCCTGATCGAGACTCTGATTGTCGTGCTCGGCGTCTTTCTCGGTCTCCAGCTCGGCAACTGGAACGAGGCTCGGATCGAGCGGTCCATGGAGCGCCAGTACGTTTTGCGGCTGCATGACGATATGCAGCGCTCGGCCGAAGCGATCCGGTCTTCGAACAGCTTTCTGGCAACGCAGGTCGCCAATGAAGGCGTCCTCCTGGCGAGCCTCGATCGCTGCGAGGTCGCCGCTGGCGACAGGGAGGCCGTTGCCGCAGCGCTCGGCGCACTTGGCAAATACAACTTCGCCATCGTGGACCGGGACCTCGTCAACCAGCTGCGCGCCTCTGGCCAGTTCGACACGATCCGGAACGCCAGCGTCCGGCAAGCGATCAACCTCATGTCGCGCGCGTCCGACGAGCAGCTGCGCGTCGAGCCACAATGGCTGACACATGCAGGGCCGTGGACGGCCTATGCCCGCCGCTTCTATTATTTTGACAGCCCGGAAGACGTCGATTCCGGGCGCTGGGAAAGCTGGGACAATCTGAAATTCGACATCGAAACAGCCTGTCAGGATTTCGAATTCAAGGCAGCGGTCGGCAATACGCGGGAAGGCACACGCAACCTCTATCACTGGAATGCAAGCGTTCTGGCCCGCGTGGAAGAGGCCGAACACGCGCTGGCGGAGGAGATCGCCGCACGGGGATGGGACATAACGAAATGATCCTCCAGCGCCTCGCCACCTCCATCTGCAAGCAGGACTGGTTCACCGTCCTGATCGAGACGCTGATCGTGGTGTTCGGTGTGTTCATCGGTCTCCAGCTCGGCAACTGGAACGAGGCGCGGGCCGAGCGGGCGCAGGAGACCGAGCTTCTCGCGGCGCTTCATCAGGAAATCGAGACGTCCATCCGCCTTACAGAGCACAAAGCCGATGCCATCCGGCAAGTCGTTGAGGCCGGCAAGCGTTCGCTGGATTTCCTGGAGGCTGGCGAACCCTGCGGGGAGGCTTGCTGGCCCATCCTGGTTGATTTCTTTCACGCCTCCCAATGGCAATCGATCGGGGTCGACCGGTCAACTTATGACGAGATGCGCCGGCAGGGCTTTCCGCAGTCGAGGGAGATCGTAGATGCCGTCGAGGGCTATCTTGCCCAGAATGCGACCCTGACGAGCACGAACACCCAGCCCGCCTATCGCTCGCGTGTGCGCCAGCTCATCCCGTTCGATGCGCAGGATTTCTACTGGAACAATTGCTATTTTCTGGATGATGGCGCGGAAACTTATGATCTCGACTGCCCGCCAGGTATTTCAGACGAAGCCGCCGCGCGCGCGGTAGGAAACATCGCCGATACGCCCGATATCGCGTTGCTACTTACCGAATGGGCCGGTCTTAACACAGCCACGCCGTCTGATCTTGAGGAACAAAACAAAGCGGCGCAGCGCGCTCTGGCCGTTATCGATGCAGAACTGGACCGTCGCCGATGACCGGCTTCGACCTCGTTCTCCTGCTGCTTTCCTTTGTCTACGCGCTGGCGCTCAGCCATCTGCTGTCGCGCCTCGGCGCCCTGCTGGTCGCGCGCGACCGGGTGCAGTTTTCCGGCTTGCTCGCGCTCGCCATGCTGAATGCGGTGACGCAGGTCTATATCGGATGGCTGGCCATGTGGGATTTTCGCGGCGTGGAGAGCTGGGACCTTTACACGATCACGCTGTTTCTCGTGTCCTCGATCCTAATCTTCCTGATGTGCGTTGCCGCCTCGCCCGAGACGCCAGAGGCCAAACCCGTCGACATGGAGGCGTTCTACCGCGCCAATTATCGGCTGTTTTACGGCCTCTATCTCGGACTTCTGGCTGTATATATCGCAATGACGGGCGTCTATCTCCTAACCCCGACACCAGAGCTCGCGTTGCAGCAGTCTCTGGGCAACGTCCCCTTCATCCTTGCCAGCCTGCTCGCCATCCTCGTCCCGGCCCGCTGGGCACAATGGACCGCCGGGCTCCTGATGTTTTCCATGTCCACCGCCTGGGCCGTCATCTTCAGCCATACGCTGAACTGAGACGACATCCTCCCCGGGCCCCGGAGCGCGGTTTCCAGCGATACGAAGCGCGCCGCGCTTGAATAGCAACGCCCCCGCTCGGTCAGCGGCGAGCGGGGGTTTTCAGAGGTTCCAGATCTCACTGACCGGCCGTCGAGGCGAGCTTGATGGCCTCAGGCGGCCAGCCACCGTGAATGGCCGTGATCATCGGATCGTTCACCGCCGCGACCACTTTCTCGAGGAGCTCGGCGCGGCAACGATCGATCCGGCGCGCATGGGCCAGATAGTGCCCGGACTTGGTAACTTTGTACTGCTTGCGGCACGCCTGGCGGGCTGTCTTTTCAAAGGCCTTGTAGGTGTCTCCGGGCGCAGCCATCGGGTCATAGTGGAAATCCACTTCAAAGTCCGGTCCGGCCGACGCGGGCACGGCAACAAGTGCGGCGAAGGCTGCGGCGGTAATTGTCTTGATGAAACGGGTCATCCTCGTCTTTCCTCTTTTGTGGCGCAGTCGAAATTGACTGTGACGGGACGCTGTCACGGCGGTGACCGATGATCCTGAAGGAGACCTGATGCTTTTCTGAAAGTATTGTTACGCCGTTGAACAAAAAGGATATTTGTTAAAACAAAGGGCGACTGGTGAAACGTATGGCTGGCCGGTTGGTCATCTTATTCTGCCCGATCAATTCAACTAAGCTGCGATCCCCCCC
>NZ_JBARZC010000146.1:0-8415 GCF_049649345.1 Henriciella sp.
AGACCTCGCGCGGCGGCGTCGGCAGGTCCGGCGTGACCGGCAGCGGCGCGACTTCGGCGGCGAAGGCCGTCAGTTCGCACGAAATGCCATAGTGCTCATGCGGCTCACCTCCATGCGCGGCGGCATCGAACAGAGCGGTTGACTGAACCCAGAAGAACAGAGCCGCTGCGACGAATTTGAGCGCCAGGGAAGAGGACAGTCCGCGCATGATGTTACCATGTAACAAAATTGCGGGAGACTCAAGAGGCGAAGACACGCGCTCCGGCCTCTTTTTGAAAGCGTTTCGGAACTAACGAGCGGGCCTCCAGTTACGTTGTTACGCAGTCACCGCAACGGACCGATCATGATCAAACTCGCACTTCTGTTCCTCGTTATCGCGCTCATTGCCGGCCTGGCCGGTCTGACAGGAATTGCCGGGGCGGCTGTCGATATCGCCTTCTTCCTGTTCGGCCTTGCGCTGGTGCTCTTCATCATCCTGCTGGTTCTTGGGCTGACAGTGTTCAAGAAAGTCACGTGAGCGAAGACAGAACGCCCTTCCCCTCAAACTCCTTCACCGCCAGGCTGCTTCTGACAGTGCTGGTGGTGGCGCTCGCCCTCTTCCTGTGGGCGGTGCGCGATGCCGTGCTACTCGGTTTTGCCGCTGTGCTGCTCGCCGTCGCCGTTCACGGGGTCGCAGATGCGCTGCGTAAGGTCCTGCCGGTTTCGAAGGGCGTCTCTCTTGGTTTGGGCGCCATTACTATTCTCGCTTTTCTTCTCGCCGTCCTCACCCTGTTCGGCGCGCAGCTCGCATCGGCCTTTTCAGGCGTGGTCGACCGACTGCCGGAGGCCTGGGCCAGTGCAAAGGACACGCTTGAGTCCAATCCTGTCGGCGCCGCGCTGGTCACCGAGATCGAGCGGTTCACCAATGGCGAAGCAGATGGCGGGTCGGTCCGCAACATGATCGGCAGTGCCGGCGGGTGGGCCTTCCCCTTCGCGTCCGGCGTCACCACCGCCCTGCTGGTCGTTTTCGCCGCGGCCTTCATCACCACCTCGGCCGGGTCCTACTTCAAGGGCTTTGTCCTGCTCTTCCCCAAGGGTGTGGACGAGGAGATCGGCGATGCGCTGTCTGCGTCCGGGCGGGCCCTGCGCAAATGGCTGCTCGGCATTACGGTCGACATGGTGCTGATTGCCCTGATGATCGGCGTCACCCTGTGGCTGCTCGGCGTTCCCGCCTTTATCGGGCTTGCCCTGATTGCCGGTATTTCGCAGTTCGTGCCGACGGTCGGCCCGCTGGTCTCGGCCGTTCCCGGCATATTGCTCGCCTTCACTGTCGGCCCGATGACGGCGTTATGGACGGGGCTCGCCTATCTTATCATTTCGCAGCTCGAAGCGAACCTCATCTATCCGGTGATCCAGAAACAGGCGGCCTCCATCCCGCCGGCGCTGACCCTGATCGCAATTCTGGCGTTCGGCATGCTGCTCGGCCCGCTTGGCGTCCTGCTGGCCACCCCTATACTTGTCGTGGTGACGGTGTTTGTGACCAAGCTCTATGTGCAGGGCACGCTCGGCAAGGAGACCGATGTGCCGGGGGCTTGAGGCATAGGAGAAACCCGGACCCGGGCATCACATATGACCACCAACCGCCAGGATTTCATTCGCCAGCTCATGCAGCGACAGATCGGATAGCGCGATATAGGTGCGTCCCATGGATTGGCTCTTCTGCGGGATGGCATCGGTTTCGAGGCCGGCGGACAGGGCGCGCCAGACAAGTTCTGTGCAGTAGAGATTGTTGGCGCTGTCGATGGAATAGCCGCGATCGAAAGGGATGTGCGCCGTAGCGGCCTCTTCGGCATAGGCGATCAGCCGCGCGCGTTGCGCCGCATCGAGATCAAGCCGATAGAGCCCGGCCTGATCGACATCGCTCAGAAAATCGGCGAGCGGGACGGCGCGCACTTCGCCGATGATTTCGCCCGGCGCCGCCTCATGGCCGGGATCGCCTGTGCCGGTATCGGCGTGAACGATGAGGATCGGATCGCAACACGTGCCGGGCACCTCTGTCACGATGCCGACATGCCCCCATCTTTTGTCGCCGCGCGACCAGCGCGCTGCCAGTTCTGTCCACACCGCCGTGCTGGCACCTTTGAAAACCAGATCGCCGGGGCGGATTTCAGCAGACAATCGCTCCACTGCGCCGGCCGGCAACGCGCTCTGACCTGCCGCAGGGTGCGAGCAGAGCGCAGACGCCGCTAGCGCTGTGACTATTTGGCGAAACATGTATTGACGGAATTCGAGGCCGGCACCGAGATTGTCTCGCGCGCCTTCTCCAGGCCGATCTCGAAGGTCTGCCCCTTATTGATGGCCTGCGCGATCGCCCTGGCGTCGGAGATGGGCATCGGGTCGCCCGAATAGGATGAGTTCTCGTCAGACCAGAGCGGCGTGGTGATCCGCCCGGCCACGCATTCGCAGTCGTCGAGGCTGTAATCATAGTCGCCTGCAGCGTGAGACCGCTCGATCGATCCGGTGCATCCTGCCAGCGCCCGCGCGCCGATATCTTCCAGCCTTTCTGGCTCGCTACTTGCACAGGAAACAGCCAGAATACCGGCTGTCAGAGCCAGGATGGGTGTGATTTTTCTCATGATGCGTCCCCTCTCGACGTGTGTGAGACGGACAAGCTAAACCGGCGCGAATCATCAGGCAATCGGCAACAAGTGGATGGGAGTTAAAGAGAAAAATTTTCGGCATTAAGGATTGGCAGACCAAATTCCGGGGCCCGCAAACCCGTTTATCTGCAACAGCACGGAACAAGATTTGTCACAGGGAATTACTGTTATGTCGGTTAAACATGAATCCTTCAGTTTGGGACTGTGAGGCTCCAGACGTTCATGTTAAGTTAAGTTGATCGTCCCAGGCTCTCTCATAACGATATTGAGGGCAGGGGCCATGAAAGGTGTAAATAGGGGTATGTTTCTCACTGCGTCTACATTTGCCCTACTAGGGTGCCAGGGCTGTCAGCAGCTTCCTGAACTGCGCCAGCATGCGCCGGTCAACCGTTTTGAGAGCGGCGCCATGAACCGGCAGCTGCCCACGGTCGAGACCAATACCAGCCTTTCCTTCTCACAAGCCCAGACAGAAAATGCCGAAGGCCTCGCGATTCTGCCTGTCGTGCAAAACACAGCGCCGACCATCGCGCTTGATTTCGCGTCGTCTGGTGATTTGTCGACGCTGAAACTGTCCAATACGGCAGGCATCCGGAATTTTGAGACCCGCCGGAATACGCAAAACCTTCTGAAACCCGTTCGCGAAACCCGCGATTTCGGGGCCGCCGTCGCATTCTCCGCAGCTGACAGCCAGACCGGCCTCGGTTTCGACCTCGGTTTCGTGCCGCGTGTCAGTGTCAGCCAGGATGGCGAGTTCGAGCACCGCCGCGTTGGTGGTGAGGTCCGTATTGGCCAGAATTTTGACCAGCGCGGCAAAGATATCGACGCAGCCGGATGGTATCTGTTCGCCGGCGCCGATGGCGAAGCGCTTGTCTACGAGCCAGATAATGAGCGCAATCTAACCAACCGTGTCGCCCTGCGGGACCAGGTCACTGTGGGTGACATGCAGGCTGGCGTCTCCTTCACCCGCGGCGATGGCCAGCTGTCGCTGAGCTATATCCGGCGCGAGGTCGAGTATAAGGAACGCGGCATTCGCGGCGATGAAACCGAAGACTTTGCCGGTGTGAGCTTCACGATCCGCCGCTAGAGCGTTTCAACATCCAATTTGCGACGATGGCCTGCCCTGTGTGCGGGCCATTTCTTGTTCTGCGCGGCGGGCTGCCTCACGACCGGCCCATTCCGGTCACAGTATCACCTCGCCCATATCCGCTTTGTAAGCTGACGCGGGCCCGCGCCGGGCGCTATAGCGCTGGACATGTTCACACACCGCACGCCGCCCATGCTTTCTCGACTCGCCTGTTCCGTCTCGCTCGCGCTGACGGCCGCCGGTTACGCCAGCGCGCAGGAGGATGCGCCGAAGGATGCGCCCTCCTTCCTGCTCAATCGGGGCGTCTGGTCGGTGACCTCCGAGAATGATCTGTTTGGCGGGACCGACCGGAACTATACGAATGGGCTGCGGATCGAGCGCGTCTCGCCAGCCAATCACGTCTCGCCAGCGCTCCGCTGGGCGGCCGACCAGTTGCCTTTCATCGATCTGGAGCGCAAGCGCCTGCGCCAGGGCATCGCGTTGTCGCATGCGATCTTTACACCGGAAGATATCACCGTCCGTGAGCCTGACCCATCCGACCGCCCCTATGCAGGCTGGCTGTATTTTTCCGGGACGGCGGTCGCCTCCGATGACCATATCCAGGACACGCTTCAGCTCAATCTCGGCATGGTCGGCCCCTCTGCGGCAGGCGATTATGTACAGAGCCAGTGGCATGACCTGATCAATGAACAGCAGCCCATGGGCTGGGATTCCCAGCTCAAGGACGAGGTCGGCGTCGAGCTTGTCATGCAGCGCATGGCGATGTTTGACGGGCCGGACCTGCCGCTCGGGCTGGAGACCGATTACGGCGTCTATGGCGGCGGCGCGCTTGGCAATGTGCGGACCTATGCGGGGACGGGACTGGTCGGACGAATCGGCTGGGATCTCGGCTCGGATTTCGGCCCGCCGCGGATCCGGCCTGCGCTGACCGGCGCGGGCACGTTCTCTCCAACCCAGCAATTTGGCGGCTATCTCTTCGCCGGCGTCGATTCGCGCTTTGTGCTGCGCGACATGTTCCTCGACGGCAATGCCTTCCGCGACAGCCCGCGTGTAGCTGACCGCAACAAGCTGGTGGGCGACATACAGGCTGGCGCGGCCGTGCATATTTCGAACGTCCAGCTGGCCTTTACCTAGGTGCACAGGACAGAGGAATTTGCCCGCCAGGACGGCGCGCAACGCTTTGGAGCTGTGTCCGTGTCCATCGCATATTGATCCACAGCCCGGCCTTTCGCTGTGGAAAGCGTTAACCCTATGCAGGATATATCTTGCGGGCAGAGGCATGTTTTGGCACTATATGTGGTGCTGATGAGACAGAAAGGGCAGAGCCATGGCAGACGGCATCCACCAGATCCCCGGACTTCTGAAACCGAGCAAGGCATATAAGCCGTTCCGCTATCCGTGGGCCTATGATTTCTGGAAGATCCAGCAGCAGGTTCACTGGCTGCCGGAAGAGGTCCCGCTCGGCGAGGATTGCAAGGACTGGTCGAACAAGCTGACTGATCGCGAGCGCAATCTGCTCACGCAGATCTTCCGCTTCTTCACCCAGTCGGATGTCGAGGTCGGCGCCAACTATATGGAAAACTACATGCCGCTCTTCAAACCGGTTGAAGTGCGCATGATGCTGGCCTCCTTCTCCAACATGGAGACGGTCCATATCGCCGCTTATGCCCTGCTGCTCGAGACCATCGGCATGCCGGACTCCGAGTTCGGCGCCTTCATGGAATATGAGGAAATGGCCGCCAAGCATGACTATCTCGGCCAGTTCGGCGTCGAGACGGAGAAAGACATCCTGACGTCGATGGCCGTCTTCGGGGGCTTCACCGAAGGGCTGCAGCTGTTTGCCTCCTTCGCCATGCTGATGAACTTCCCGCGCTTCAACAAGATGAAGGGCATGGGGCAGATCGTGTCCTGGTCGGTGCGCGACGAGTCGCTCCACTGCGAAGGCATGATGAAGATGTTCCACACCTTCGCCGAGGAAACGGGGGCGCTGACCAAGTCGGTCAAGGACGATATCGCCGATTGCTGCCAGACGGTGGTGAAGCTCGAAGACAAGTTCATCGATCTCGCTTTCGAGGCCGGCGAAGTGCAGGGCATGACGCCTCAGGACATCAAGAACTATATCCGCTACATCGCCGACTGGCGCATGGGGCAACTCAAGCTCGATCCGATCTATGGCGTCGAGAAGCACCCGATCCCGTGGCTGACCGAGATCCTGAACGGCGTCGAGCATGCCAACTTCTTCGAGGCGCGCGCAACCGAATACTCAAAAGGGGCGACGTCTGGCGACTGGCACGGCGACGATGGCGTCTGGTCAATGTTCGACAAGACCAAAAAGACGATTGCCGCCGAATAGGCAGTTTTCCAAAGTCCAGGACACAAAAAAGGGCGCCTTTCGGGGCGCCCTCGTTCTTTATGCGGATGGTCTGCAACCAACGCCTTATTCGGCGGCTTCCTTGGGGTTCGCGTCGGAGCGGCCGCGCGACAGGGTGGACATCACGCCTTGCGTCTCATCATCGCCGCTCGCCTCGGATTTCTTGCGATAGGAGCGGCGCTTTGGCTTCGGCTCGTCTTCGGAGTCCGAGGACTGGCTTTTATTGTCTGCCGCGTCCTGGTTATCGCTGTCGTCGCTGCCGATGACGCGCATCGGATCGTCCTTGTCACCTTGCGACTTGCGCGAACGGCGCGGCTTTTTCTCAGAGCCCTTATTGTCCTTGGACTGATTGTCATTGTCGCTGGAGGACGATTTGCCCGAATTTTCGTCTGATGCGTCATTGTCCGCATCGTCATTATCATCGGAATTATTGTCGTCATTCTTGCTGCGCTGCTTTTCTTTCTCCTTCTGGAAGGAGGCAACGATGCGCGCATAATGTTCTGCATGCTGGAAGTGGGCTTCAGCTTTGACCCGGTCGCCAGCTGTGAGCGCGTCACGGGCATATTGCTGATACTTGTCTAGGATCTGCTGCGCTGAACCACGGATCTTCACGTCCGGGCCGGTGCTTTCATAATGCCGGTTGGGGTTATTGTTGTTATTGTTTCCGCCAGACCGGCGTCCACGTCCGCGCTTGCGTTGCATACGCTAATATCCTGATCCCGTTCTTGTCCGTTTTATCCAGACTATCCGCGCCATATCCCGGTCGGGAAAACATTCGGTGATATGTCGCTTGCTCCCGGTGGGGCTCCTGAACATCGGGGAGCCGCCATCCCGTCCTCTGCTGTAGCGCGCATTTGTCGCTTCGCCAAGCCCCCTGCTGCGCTTCATCGCCTTGCAGAGACTACACGATCGCGCTCCCCGAGGTCCTGTCCACAAGAGATCGCGTCGAATCCGGCCTTTTCCAGAAGGGATGTTACAGCTTTGCCCTGATCATAACCGATCTCGAAGACGAGCCACGCGCCGGGTTTCATCTGGCTTCTGGCGAGGTGGATGATGCTGCGATACGCGGCCAGCCCGTCCGCCCCGCCATCGAGCGCGATGTGTGGTTCATGGCTCCTGACGCTTTCGTCCAGGGTCTCGATAATGTCGCTCGCAATATAGGGCGGGTTGGAGATGATGAGGTCCGTTTCGCCCCAACCGGTCCAATCGTCCCAGCTGCCGGTCTCGATTGATGCGCGGGCTGAAAGCCCGTGGCGTCTGAGATTGGCGGTCGCGACCTGCGCGGCCCGGCTCGACCGTTCTATCCCGATCCCTGTCGTGCCGGGCTGGTTCTTCAGGAGCGCAATCAGCAGACAGCCTGTGCCGGTGCCGAGGTCGGCGATCCGGGCTGTCCGGCCGAGCGGTAGGCGGGTCAGCGCTTCATCGACGACCACCTCGCTATCGGGGCGGGGGATAAGCGTTGCCGGTGAGCATTCGAGCTCCAGACCGTAGAAGCAGGCCGTCCCCGTGACGTATTCAAACGGTTCGCCCGAGGCGCGCCGCTCCACGAGGTCGAAAAAGGCGCTGCTCTGCTCGAATGTCATTTCGGACAGTTCTTCACCGATCAGCTCTGCCGCAGACAGGGCGCAGGCGTGCTGCATCAGGTGGCGCGCTTCGCGGGCAGGCTGATCGATCCCGGCTGAGGTCAGCCTCTGTGTGGCAATCGCGAGCTGGGCCCTGAAGGTGCGCTGCTCATGCATCTTCGCCCATAGCCGCGAGCTTGCGCGCCTGATCTTCGGCGATCAGGGTCTTGATGACATCATCGAGCTTGTCGCCGGTGATGACCTTGTCGAGCGAATATAGCGTCAGGTTGATGCGGTGGTCGCTGACGCGGTTTTCCGGGAAATTATAAGTGCGCACCTTCTGCGAACGGTCGCCGGACCCAATCTGTTCAGACCGGGCTTCGGCGCGGGCGGCATCCTTTTCTTCGCGCTCGCGCTCATAAAGGCGGATCTTGAGCTGCTCCATCGCCTTTTCGCGGTTCACATGCTGGGATTTTTCCGAGCTTGTGGTCACGATGCCGGTGGGCAGGTGGGTAATGCGAACGGCCGAGTCGGTCGTGTTGACGTGCTGGCCGCCAGCGCCGGATGAGCGCATCGTGTCGATACGGATGTCTTCGGTGCGCACCTCGATCTCGATATTTTCAGGCGCGGGCAGGACGGCGACCGTTGCGGCCGACGTATGAATGCGCCCGCCGCTTTCGGTTTCCGGCACACGCTGGACGCGGTGGACGCCGCTTTCCCATTTCATCCGCCCGAAAACCCCATCGCCCTCAATGCTGG
>NZ_JBARZC010000147.1:0-2296 GCF_049649345.1 Henriciella sp.
GCGCCGACGCAACGCCGATGTCGCTCGGCGAGGTTTACCAATCGCTGGTTCAGGGCGTGATCGACGGGGCGGAGAATAATTGGCCGTCCTATGAAAGCGGCCGCCACTTCGAGGCCGCGCCCTATTACAGCCTGACGCGGCACGTCATGGCGCCGGAAATCCTCGTCATGTCGCTCAGCCGCTGGCGCAAGCTATCCGAGGCGGATCGCGTGCTCGTGAAAAGCGCCGCCCGCCGCTCCGTGCCTGTCATGCGGGCGCTGTGGAAGGAGCGTGTCGAGGGCGCCAAGAGCCGGCTTCTCGCAGCGGGTGTCGAGGTCAATGAAGTCGCAGACCTTTCAGCCTTCCAGGCGCTCATGCAGCCGGTCTGGGAGCGCTTCATCACCACGCCGCAACACAAAGACCTCGTCGAGCGCACAGTCGCGCTTGGCGAAGAGATGGGAGGGGGATCATGAGAAAAGCGTTCGCTCAATTTACCCATGTGGCCGCCGATACGCTGGTCAAGGTCGCCGCCGCCGGGCTGGTCGCCATGACGCTGATCGTCGGCTGGCAGGTGTTTGGCCGGTATGTGCTCAACTCAAGCCCGTCCTGGTCCGAGCAGGCCGCTCTGACCTTGATGATCTGGTATGTTTCGCTCGCCGCTGCGGCAGGCGTGCGCGAAGGCTTCCACATCCGCATCGTCGCCCTTGAAAACACGCTCCAGCCGAGGCCACGGCGCGCCATGCGCATCTGCGCCGACCTTGTCGTTGCGGCCTGCGGGCTTGCCATGGCCATCTGGGGCGGAGAACTCGTGATCCGCACCTGGGAGCACACAATCCCGTCCCTCGGCCTGCCGCGCGGCCTCGCCTATGCTGGCCTGCCGATTGCCGGTGTCCTGATCGTTGTCTTTGCCCTGGAACGGATGTTCGAGGAAGCCGACGGCGACCAGGTTGAAGACGAGGAGGATCCACGATGGAGCTGATCGTCCTCATCACAGTCCTGATCGTCTGTCTTGCGATCGGCGTTCCGGTGGCCTTCTCGCTGCTGGCCGCCTCGATCGCCTGCTTCCTCGCGCTTGATCTGCCTCTGGTCGTCGCCTTCCAGCGCATGGCTGCGGGGTTCAGCGTGTTCACGCTCATGGCCATTCCGTTCTTCATTTTCGCCGGTGACCTTATGTACCGGTCGGGCATCGCTCAGAGGCTGGTGCAGGTCGCCGAAGCCGCTTTCGGGCGGGCGCGCGGCGGGCTCGGTCCGGTGAATATTGGCGCATCGACGCTGTTCGGCGCGGTGTCCGGTTCGGCCATTGCGAGCGCGTCGGCCATGGGCTCGACCCTGATGCCGCTGATGCGCGAAAAGGGCTATGACGGCGACTATACCGTCAACGTCACGGTGACCGGCGCGATTGTCGGCCTGCTCATCCCGCCCTCCCACAACATGATCATCTATTCGGCCTCGTCCGGCATTGGCGTGTCGATTGGTGACCTGTTTCTCGCGGGGATCGTGCCCGGCGTGCTGACCGCGATCCTGCTCATGGTCGTCGCCTGGATCGTTGCTGTGAAACGCAACTATCCGCGCGGCGAGTTTCCCGGCTGGGTCAAATTCCTGCGCGCGCTGCTGTTCGCCATACCCGGCCTGCTGACCGCCATAATTATCATGGGCGGCATCCTGTCGGGCATCTTCACCGCAACCGAATCTTCCGCCATCGCCGTCATCTACACGATCGCCGTCGGCGCGCTCGTCTATCGCACGCTCGGCTGGACGCGGTTCGTTGAGGCGTCGATGCAGTCGGTCAAGATCACTGCGATGGTGCTGCTCATCATCGGCGCGGCCAGTGCGTTCGGCTATGCGCTCGCTATCCTCGAAGCGCCGACACGGCTCGCCGAACTCATCACCGCGGCGACCGACAATCCGATCCTGGTCCTGCTCATCGTCAACGTGATCCTGCTCGTGCTCGGCACCTTCATGGACATGTCGCCGCTGATCGTCATTACCACGCCGATCCTCTTGCCTGTCGTCACCCAGGTCGGCGTCGATCCAGTGCATTTCGGGATCATCATGATGCTCAATCTCGGCATCGGTCTTGTGACGCCGCCGGTTGGCTCGGTCCTGTTCGTCGGCTCGGCTGTTGGCAAAGTGCCGGTCGACGAGGCGGTGAAAACGATCTGGCCGTTCTATGGCGCGTTGATCGTCGCGCTGATGTTCATCACATTCGTCCCGCAGCTTTCGATGACGCTGCCGAGCCTGTTCTGAGGAGCTCCGTCATGCGCCGTCCTCTGATTGTTTCCAGCCTGGTCGTCGCAGTATTGACAGCCTGCGCGCA
>NZ_JBARZC010000148.1:0-3638 GCF_049649345.1 Henriciella sp.
GTCTTCGGGGATGCCGCTTGCCGGAGCGAAGAAGCGGCTCGTGACATCGACACCCTCTCCGCCAGCGGCGAGCACACCGAGATTGCCGCGGTTTACATCCTTCATCACGCCAAGTTTCGAGATGAGATCGAGATCTGCCTGCATCGTCACAATGTCATCCGGGTCCGCGAAGACGGCGGCATAAAAAGGCCCGCCCCAGGCTTCGAGCGGCCATGCGCCGAGCGCGGTCGCGACATCTTCTGTGACATCGGCCTTCTGGATTGTCGGGGCCGGGAAATCCATTTCGTAGCGCCCGTCGGGCAGCTGTTTCACAGTGAGCCGGCCGGACTTCAACGTGTCGAATGCCACCTCTGCGCCGTCAAAGCCGAGATGGGTGAACAGGGCATGTGCGCTGGCCAGTGTCGCATGTCCGCAAAGCGGCACCTCGACCGTCGGTGTGAACCAGCGCAGCGTCCAGACACCCTCGCCAGCCGGCACGATAAAGGCGGTCTCGGCGACATTGTTCTCAGCCGCGATGGCCTGGAGGGTTTCATCCGGCAGAAAGTCATCCATCGGTATGACGCAGGCCTGGTTTCCCTCAAAGGGCTTCGACGCGAAGGCATCGATCTGGAAAAAGGGGAGGGTGGTCATGGCGCGTCTCCGTTGGAGGAGCGCTTCAGATAGAGGGTCGCGCCGGCGCGCACAAACCAGACTTTCTAAGGCGTTGTTTAGCGGCGCTGGCCGAGGCCGAGGAATGCTTCTGGATCGGGACAAAGCGTGAGCCAGGCCTCTTGTTCTGATTTCCGGCACACGCCCGGGAAGTCTCCGTGCTTGTCGCTCACGTCCAGTATGACCTGAAAATGCAGATGCGGCGCCCAGCCGCCATTCACGTCATTCGAGCCGAGGCGGGCTATTTCCTGACCCTTGGACACCGGTTTGCGCGGCTCAAGACCGTCGAGACTGTCGAGGCTGAGATGGCCGTAAAGTGTGTAGAAGGTAAGCTCGGGCGTGACTTCGTGCTCGAGGATGATGGTCGGTCCGTAATCCTTTTCATTGTCATTACGCTGGAAGCTGTGCATCACGCCGTCGAGCGGTGCATGAACGCGCGTGCCCGGCAGCGCGAACACATCGAGGCCGAGATGGATCGTGCGCGGTTCAACGCCTTCCGGATTGAAGATCGGCGTGTCGTAGATCGCCCGGTCCTCGCCATATCCATCAGCGTAGACAATGCCAGGTTCCGGAATCCAGTAAAGCGGCAGGTCGCTCCAGCCTCGTCTCGCCAGGCCCTCCGGGTCGAGCGGAAAGGGCAGGGCCTCCGAGAGACCCGGCACGGTTTCCGCCGGACGCCCGGTCCGGGCAGCGAGCCAGGCGTCATAGGCCGTTCTCTTGGCGGAGAGGTCCGGCGCAGGCACGATCAACCCTCCTCAGTGCTGTCCAGCACCCAGCCATGATGCACAGGGCCGTGCCCCTGGCCAAACCCCTTGGCAGAGGCGATTGCGCCGTGCAGATAGTCGCGCGCCTGTTCGACGGCGTCATTCAGCGCAACACCTTGCGCAACGAGGCTGGCGATGGCGCTTGCCAGCGTGCAGCCCGAGCCGTGGGTCGAACGTGTTTCGATCCGCGGGCCCTCGAAGATCCACTCGCCATCCTCGGTCTGCAGCACGTCGGTGATGACCCGGCCGGGGATATGACCGCCTTTGACAAGCGCCCCTTTGGCGCCGCGCTTGAGCAGCATCTCCGCGGCACGTCTCTGGCCGTTGATGCCGTCGACGGACTTGCCTGTCAGCACTTCGGCTTCAGGCGCGTTCGGGGTTACCAGATGTGCGCCGGAGACGAGCAGCGATGCCATCGCCTCGACAGCGCGCTCATTCACCAGCCTGTCGCCGGATGTTGCGACCATCACCGGATCGATGATGCGCGGAACGGCCGGCGCGCGCTCATCGAGCGTTTCGGCCACCGCTTCGACAAGATCGGCGGTCGCGATCATGCCGGTCTTGATCGCGTCAGCGCCGGTATCCTTGAGGCAGACCCGCATCTGCGCGGTCACCGTACCGATGGGGATGGGGTGGACGTCATGGACGCCGGTCGTGTCCTGCACGGTGACCGCTGATATAGCGGTCATAGCATAGCCGCCAGTGGCCATGATGGCCTTGATGTCAGCCTGTATGCCGGCCCCGCCGCCCGAGTCCGAGCCGGCGATGACGAGCACGCGGCCCTGTTTTTCGTCTGTCTGTTCCATCACGCAGAGATAAGCCGTTCACGGGCCGAGAAAAAGCCGGATCGTCAGATCGGGCTTACCAGGGCTCGCCAGGAGACTCGACCGGGTTGGAAAGATCGAACTCAACGCGGAAATGGCGTTCAGGACGCTCAAGCTCGTAAACAAAGAGATCCTCGTCGGGGTCGATCTCCATGGCCCAGATCTTGTGCTTGGATTCCGGTATGTCGTCAGCTTCGAAGAGGTCCATCGTCTTCTTGTCGGCCGGGAAGACCTGCCGGGTTGCCGTTGAGGCTCCGGACGACTTTCCGCCATACAGGGTCAGCGCATCTGGCGTGCCGTCCTCATGATTGTGCTGATGGCGAAGCGCGAGGCGGCCGTCATCATTGAGCGCGACAAGCCAGGTGCGGGAATGATCGTCGCCGACATGAAGCGGAATGCGCAGGCCGGTGTCTGTGCAGGTCTCGAAGTCCGCAATTATGGTCTCAGCGCGCCAATCATCATCTTCGGGATCATCGCTGACGATCATGCCTTCATAGGAGGCGCCGCAATAGGGCTGGATATTGGCGAGAAACTGATCAGCTGAAAGGTCAGCCGGAATCTCCCTGTCACACGCCGGCAGGGCGATCGCGAGTACAAGAACAAAAAACCGCAAATACATAGGGCGCAGCCTAGGCAGGCTGCGCCCTATGGCAATCAAATTTTTCGCCAATCAGGCCGGTTCGGGTTCGCCGCCGGATTCTTCGCCATAACCCTTGCGGCGTTTGCCAGTGACAGGCACGGCTGAGGCAGGCCCTTGCGGCTCGTCAGGCTCATCCGGGCGCGACGGAGGCTTGCCGTTCAGCAGGTCCTTGATCTCCTCGCCGGAAAGAGTCTCGTACTCTAGCAGGCCTTCGGCGAGCGTTGACCATTGATCACGATGCTTGGTCATGACCTCGCGCGCATCATCCATGCCGCGCTGGACAAGCTTACGGACCTCTTCCTCGATTTTCTTCGAGGTGTCTTCGGACACGTGCGACTTGTTCATCAGCTGCTGGCCGAGGAACACATCGCCCTGGTCTTCGGCATAATCGACAGGGCCGATCGCGTCGGACAGGCCCCAGCGGGTCACCATGGCGCGGGCGAGCTTGGTCGCCTGCTGAATGTCTGAGGCAGCACCGGCGGTGACATTTTCCATGCCGAACTTTTCTTCCTCAGCGACGCGGCCGCCCATCATTATGGCAAGGCGCGATGTCATTTCGCTCTTCGACATGGACATCTTGTCGTCGACGGGCAGCTGCATGACCATGCCGAGGGCGCGGCCGCGCGGAATGATCGTCGCCTTGTGAACCGGGTCAGCCACGGGCACCTTCAGTGCCACGATGGCATGGCCGGCTTCGTGCCAGGCGGTGAGTTCCTTTTCCTTGTCAGACATCACCATAGAGCGTTTTTCAGGGCCCATGAG
>NZ_JBARZC010000149.1:0-7302 GCF_049649345.1 Henriciella sp.
AAAACCAGAAAGACCGCGATGATCCCGAGCGCGAGACCGAAGTCGCCGACCCGGTTGGTCACGAAGGCCTTGATGGCCGCATCGTTCGGGGCCTTGTTCTGATACCAGAAGCCGATCAGCAGATATGAGGCGAGACCGACGCCTTCCCAGCCGAAGAAGAGCTGAATGAAGTTGTCCGCCGTCACCAGCATCAACATCATGAAGGTGAAGAGCGAGAGGTAGGCAAAGAAACGCGCCCGGTGCGGGTCTTCCGACATGTACCCCCAGGAATAGAGGTGAACCAGGCCAGAGACACCCGTAATGACCGCCATCATGACGATGGACAGGGCATCAACGCGGATCGCCCAATCGGCCTGAAACTGGCCGACGTCGATCCAGGGCATCAGTGTGATAATGTGCTGGAATGCTTCGACGGCGACAGCGCCATGAGCGCCTTCAGCCCCCGCTGTGTGAACAGCTTCAACAGCACCGCTGCCGCTAAACGCAAACATGAAAAGCTGGATGATAGACAGGATACCGGCGAGACCCACTGTCCCGGTCGTAATTACCATCGCACCGCGATCGGTCACGAACTTCTGGAACAGGCCTGCAATCAGGGCCGCAAGACCCGGTCCAAGCACGATGAAGAGAAGAAAGCTGTCTGAAAGCATGCCCATCTACCCTTTCATCAAATCCACGCTCTCGACGGCGATATCGCCGCGATTGCGGAAGTAGACGACAAGAATGGCGAGCCCAACGGCCGCTTCGGCAGCGGCAACGGTAAGCACCAGCATGGCGAAGATCTGCCCGGTGATCGTGCCGGTGAAGACCGAAAACGCAACCAGGTTCAGATTGACCGAGAGCAGGATCAGCTCGATCGCCATCAGGATGACGATGATATTCTTCCGGTTCACGAAAATGCCGACGACGCCTGTCGTGAACAGCACCGCCGAGACGGCGAGGAAATGATTGACCGTAATGTCCATGACTTAGAGCCCCTCGCCCGATTTGACGTCCAGCAAGCGGGTCGCATCCTTGCGGCGGCGCGCGGTCTGCTTGGCGATGTTCTGACGTTTGACATGCGGGCGGTGGCGCAACGTCAGGACGATCGCGCCGATCATCGCCACAAGAAGAATGAGACCTGACAGTTGGAACAGCAGCAGGTAGTCTGTGTACATGACCTGACCAATCGCCTCGGCATTGGTCTCGGCGCCGGGATATGGGTTGAAATTGTCGATGCTGTCGCCGCGCGCAAAGGTGGCGAGCGCGATCTCTGCAATGAAGGCGATCCCCATCAGCGCGCCAAACGGCAGATAGCTCAGAAAGCCCTGTTTCAGCTCGACGAAATCAACGTCCAGCATCATCACGACAAATAGGAACAGCACCGCAACTGCGCCGACATAGACGACGACCAGCAGCATCGCCAGGAACTCCGCCCCGATCAGGACAAGCAGACCGGCCGAGGTAAAGAAAGCCAGGATGAGCCAGAGCACCGAATGCACCGGGTTCTTCGACGCGATCACCGAAATAGCGGAGATCGTGACGATGGCAGCCAATATGTAAAAGGCAACGAGTTCCACGGGATCAGCCCCAATTCTTGCGACGACCATGCCGTCAAAACGTTTCGTGTTGCGCCGCCCTAGCGGTACGGCGCGTCGAGTTCGAGATTGCGCGCGATGAGGCGTTCCCAGCGGTCGCCATTCGCAAGCAGTCTGTCCTTGTCGTAGTACAGTTCTTCACGCGTCTCGGTCGCGAATTCGAAGTTCGGTCCCTCGACGATCGCATCCACCGGACAGGCTTCCTGACAGAAGCCGCAATAGATGCATTTGACCATGTCGATGTCATAGCGCGTGGTCCGGCGCGAGCCGTCTTCGCGGGGTTCCGCCTCGATGGTGATGGCCTGCGCCGGGCAGATCGCTTCGCAGAGCTTGCAGGCGATGCAGCGCTCTTCGCCATTCGGATAGCGGCGCAGCGCATGTTCGCCGCGGAAGCGCGGGCTGAGCGGGTTCTTTTCGAACGGATAGTTGACGGTCGCCTTGCGGCGGAACATTTCGCGCAGCCCAAGGCCGAACGCGCTGAAAAAGTCCGTCAGAAGGGCGCCGCGGAGGGTCTGGACAAGGCTCATGCCTGAACTCCCATGTAAACGACGTAGCCCGCAACAATGAAGACGGCGGCCAGAGAAGTCGGAAGGAAGATCTTCCAGCCAAGGCGCATCAGCTGGTCATAGCGATAGCGCGGCACAACAGCCTTCACGAGGGCAAAGAGAAAGAAGAAGAAGACGATCTTCGCCATGAACCAAGCGAGATGTCCGAGATTGACGAGCCAGACGGGAAAGTTCGATACGAACTCCTCGCCGAGCGGAATAGGCCCATGCCAGCCGCCGAGAAAGAGCAGCGTCATCATCGCGCACATCAGCACGATATTGAGATATTCGCCGATCATGAACAGCAGGTATGGCGTCGAGGAATACTCGACCTGGTAACCCGCTACGAGTTCCGATTCCGCTTCCGGCAGGTCGAAGGGCGGCCGGTTCGTCTCGGCCAACGCCGAGACAAAGAACATGACGAACATCACCAGCATCACCGGGAAGAGCAGGATGTGGTTGAAGCTGAAGACGTGCCACGTCCAGAAGCCGCCTGCCTGGTTGTTCGCAATGTCGGACAGGTTCATCGAGCCAACCAGCAGGATCACGGTGATGATGATGAAACCTATCGAGACTTCATAGGACACCATCTGCGCAGCCGAGCGGAGCGAGCCGAGGAACGGGTATTTCGAGTTCGAAGCCCAGCCCCCCATGATGATGCCATAGACGCCGAGCGAGGAGACCGCGAAGAGGTACAGGATACCGACATTCAGATCCGAAACGACCCAGCCCGGTGCAACAGGGATCACCGCCCAGGAGGCAAAGGCCAGCGTCAGGGAAAGGATGGGCGCCAGCAGGAAGACGGTTTTGTTCGCGCCGGCCGGGATAATGATTTCCTTGAGCAGGAACTTCCCGAAGTCTGCAAAGCTCTGAAGCAGACCGAAGGGGCCAACCACGTTCGGACCCTTGCGCATCATGACAGCTGCCCAGACCTTGCGATCCATCAGCAGCAGGAAGGCCAGCGACAGCAGCAGGACAACAGTGAACAGCAGGATCTGACCGATGACGGTCAGCCAGCCAAACAATAGTCCGTGTTCCTGAATGAATGCACTCATGGCGCTCGCCTACTCCGCTGCTACCGGTGTTTCAAGGCCACGCTTCATCAGCGAGCACTCCGCCATTGTTTTCGACGCTCTGGCAATCGGGTTCGTCAGGTAGAAATCGCCGATGGCTGCGCCAAAAACATGTTCCTTATCTGATGCTTGCGCGTCGTCCGGCAGCTTTCCAAGCGCTTCGGCGCCTGCAGCTCCAGGCGCAAAACCAAGCCCGGAAAACACAGCATTTTCCTGGCGCAGCATTTCGCGCAGCTCCGCTGGCGAATCGTAGGGCAAAGTCTTGCCAAGCGTGTCCGAAAGCGCGCGGAAAATCGCCCAGCCCTCCTTGGCCTCGCCTTTCGGCTGGACAGCCTTGGTCGTCATCTGAACGCGGCCTTCAGTATTCACGAAGGTCGCATTCATCTCGGTGTAGGCCGCCGACGGCAGGATGATGTCTGCCTTGGCGGCGCCAGCATCGCCGTGATGGCCGACATAGACCACTTTTGACGCGCCCAGGCCGGAAAGATCCACCTCGTCCGCGCCGAGGAGGATGACTGTGTCCATTTCTCCGCTGAGGATGCCGGTTGTATCTGACCCGCCCTCTTCGGGCACAAAGCCGATATCGAGTGCGCCGACACGGCCTGCCGCATTGTGCAGAACGCCGAAACCGGCCCAGCCGTCCGACATCGCGCCGGCGTCGTTGGCGAGCTTCTGAGCGGCGTCGAGAACGCCGTCCGCGCCATCTCCAATCAATGCCTGCTCTCCGACGACGATCATCGGACGTTCCGCATCCTTCAGGATTTTTGCAAATTCGGACGAGCCATCGAGAAGCGCCGCAATATCGCCTGCGGTCGAACCCAGATGCTCATAGTCATAGGTCAGATCGACGGGTTCACCGATCACGCCGACCTTGAGGTCATTCCAGAGCCAGGCCTTGCGGATGCGCGCATTCCAGACGGCTGCTTCAACACGCGGGTTTGCACCGATCAGGAGAAGCGCATCAGCCTCCTCGGCGCCCATCAGCGTCGGATTGAGAATATAGCGTTCACGCCCTGATTCGACGTCATATTTGGCGCCAGCTGGGCGACAATCGGTTGACTTGATCCCAAGACTGCGGGCCAGATCGAGGGCGGATTTGGCTTGTTCAACTTCAACAAGGTCGCCCGCAATGATGCCGATCTTGCTGGCTTCACCCTTGAGCAACTCAGCCGTGGCCTCGAGCGCTTCCGGCCAGCTCGCTGCGCGGAGTTTTCCATTCTCGCGGATATACGGCTTGTCGAGGCGCTGACGGGCAAGACCGTCCCAGATGAACCGGGATTTGTCCGACAACCACTCCTCATTCACCTCTTCATTGATGACCGGCATGATGCGCATCACAGCATCACCCTTGGCATCGACGCGGATCGCAGAGCCCATCGCATCCATGATGTCGATCGACTCAGTCTTGCGCAGCTCCCATGGCCGCGCATTGTAAGCATAGGGCTTGGACGTCAGCGCGCCCACCGGGCAGAGGTCAATCACATTGCCGGACAGTTCGGACGTCAGCGATTCTTCCAGATAGGTCGTGATTTCAGCATCCTCGCCGCGCGAAATCATGCCGAGCTCTTCGACGCCAGCCACTTCAGCCGCAAACCGCACACAGCGTGTACACTGGATGCAGCGCGTCATGATCGTCTTGACCAGCGGGCCCATATTCTTGTTCTCGACCGCGCGCTTGTTCAGCGCAAAACGTGAGCCGGAGCGGCCATAAGCCATCGCCTGGTCCTGAAGGTCGCATTCCCCGCCCTGGTCGCAGATCGGGCAATCGAGCGGGTGGTTGATCAGCAGGAATTCCATCACGCCATTGCGCGCCTTCTCGACATAGTCACCGCTGGTGAGAATGTTTGGCGGCGTGCCATCCGGGTTCATCCGCATCTCGCCGACCGTCTGGGCGCAGCTCGCAATCGGTTTGGGCGCGCCCTTCCACTGGACAAGGCACATGCGGCAATTGCCGGCCACCGACAGGCGCTCATGATAGCAGAAGCGCGGGATTTCGGCGCCCGCTTCCTCACACGCCTGCATAAGCGTGTAGGACTTCGGAACCTCGATGTCCTTGCCGTCAATATTCAGTTTGAAAAGGTCATCAGCCATGAATCAGAACTCTTTCACGGGATTAAAATTCGTCTTGCGCACGGCGCTGTTCCAGCGAGCGAGCAGGTAAGTCGGGACGATCACGAAAAGGCCGCTCATTGTGGAGGGCGATCCCCATGATCCCTGCACGAAGAAATCAAAGATCAAGTTCAGCAAGGTCCAGAACACTGCAACAGCAAGGATCGCCCAGAGAAACTTGGTAGATACGAGCGCTGCCAGACCAAATCCGGTCATCAGCGCCAGCTTGGACGTCATGATCCACGTCCCATCCGCAAGAAGACCGTCCAGACCGGCGACACGTGCGATTATCATCAGGCCGAACATGTTCGTCCCGATGATCACGGCGCACCAGATGGCGGTGAGGATGTTGCGCAGAAGGTCCATGAATTGCCTGGTTACTCCGCTGCCACGACATTGCCCTGGACCAACGCGCGCGGCGCCCGGTACTGGGTGATGCGGTCTTCGATTTCATGACGGAAGTGACGGATCAGGCCCTGGACGGGCCAGGCTGCCGCATCACCGAGCGCGCAAATGGTGTGGCCCTCAATCTGCTGCGACACGTCGAGCAGCATATCGATCTCATTGTGTTCGGCTTCCCCGCGCGCCATCCGCTCAAGCACACGCCACATCCAGCCAGTGCCCTCACGGCACGGCGTGCACTGGCCGCAGCTTTCATGCTTGTAGAAATACGAGATCCGCGCAATCGCCTGGATAAGATCGGTCGACTTGTCCATCACAATTACGGCCGCCGTACCGAGACCGGATTTAAGGTCGCGCAGCGTATCGAAATCCATATAGGCGTCCATGATCTGCTCAGCCGGCACCATGGGCACCGACGAGCCGCCCGGAATGACCGCCTTGAGGTTTTCCCAGCCGCCGCGAATGCCGCCGCAATGGGTCTCGATCAGGTCCTTGAAGGTGATCGACATCTCTTCTTCGACATTGCACGGCGCATTCACATGGCCGGAGACGCAGAACAGCTTGGTGCCGGTATTATTCGGTCGTCCGAAGCCTGCAAACCAGTCAGCCCCCCGGCGCAGGATCGTGGGCGCAACGGCAATCGACTCGACATTATTCACCGTGGTTGGGCAGCCATAGAGGCCCGCATTGGCCGGGAATGGCGGCTTCAGGCGCGGCTGGCCCTTCTTGCCTTCAAGGCTTTCCAGAAGCGCAGTTTCTTCGCCGCAGATATAGGCGCCTGCGCCATGATGGACGTAGAGATCGAAATCCCATCCGTTCTTGTTGTTCTTGCCGATCAGGCCGGCCTCATAGGCTTCCTTCACGGCTTTCTCTAGCGCCTCGCGCTCGGCAATGTATTCTCCGCGAAGATAGACATAACATTTGTGCGCGCGCATCGCATAGGATGCGACCATGCAGCCTTCGATCAGCAGATGCGGATCGTGGCGCATGATTTCCCGGTCCTTACAGGTGCCCGGCTCGGATTCGTCAGCGTTCACGACAAGATAGTGAGGACGATCCCGGACTTCCTTCGGCATGAACGTCCATTTCAGACCCGTCGGGAAGCCTGCGCCGCCCCGGCCCCGCAGGCCAGACGCCTTGATCTGGTCGCAGATCCATTCCGGCGTCTGCGCCAGCATGTCCGGCGTCAAGTGCCAGGCGCCGCGTTTCCTGGCCTCTTCAAGGCCTGGCGAATGCGCGCCGTAGAGATTTGTGAAGATGCGGTCTTTATCCTGAAGCATCAGTCTTCATCCTCTTTGCGCTCGGCCTTCACTTCTTTCTTTTCCGGCTCTTCGCGTTCGACATTGGTCGGGGCCTTGCGGTCCGGTTCACCCTTGGCCTCCGGTTCCGGCGCATCGGTGCGTTCCGGCTCAGGCAGGTGCGGCAGGACGGAGCCCTCATTGCGGCTCCCATCGTATAGCGCTTCATCGACGAGTGTTTTCGCTCCGCCTTCCGGTGCGGAATTGACCCGGTCAACGCATGTGCCGGGCGCGACATCGACCCCGTTCGCCAGCTTTCCCAGAATCTCCTCGAACGAGTCCGGCGTCAGGTCTTCAT
>NZ_JBARZC010000150.1:0-6441 GCF_049649345.1 Henriciella sp.
GAGTAGCTAGACGCGTTCCAGCCCTGCGAGCGCCAGCGAGGGGCAGGGGATCGCATCCGGTGTCGTGGTCTGGGCGTCTTTCGAGAAGGCGCGCTGGACGCAGTCGAGGTCGAGATCTTCCATCGCGTCATAGGTGTTGAGATAGACCTGGCCGGTGAGCTCTTCGAGGAAATGGGAGCGTTTCAGCCGGTCCATGACGGGGCCTTTGATCTCTGACAGGTGGAGTGTGACGCCTGCATCCTTCAGGCGGTGATTGATCGCTTCGAGGCTTTCCAGCCCGCTCGCATCGATCCGGTTCACGGCCGGGCACATCAGGACGAGGTGTGTGAGGTCCGGCCGGTTGCTGATGACACAATAGACGGTGTCTTCGAGGAAACGCGCATTGGCGAAATAGAGGCTCTCATCGATGCGGATGATCAGCGCGGTGTCGGAGATCACGACACTGTGGCGGTTCACATTGCGGAAATGATGCGTGCCGGGCACCTGGCCAACAAGCGCGAAGTGCGGCCGGCTCGTATTGTAGAGGTGCAGGAAGAGCGACAGGGCGACGCCGGTGGTCACGCCAAGCTCGACGCCGGAGAGGAGCGTGACGAGGATGGTCGCGGCCATGGCGGCGAAGTCTGACTTTGAGTACCCCCAGACCTGGCTGATGGTCTTCAGGTCCACCAGCGAGAGCACGGCGACGATGATGGTGGCGGCGAGCACCGCCTGCGGCAGGTAATAGAGATAGGGCGTCAGAAAGAGCGTCGCGAGGGCGATGCCGACGGCCGTGAACGCCCCTGCGGCGGGGGTCTCTGCGCCCGCGTCAAAATTGACGGCTGAACGGGCAAGCCCGCCTGTGACCGGATAGCCGGATGAGATGCCTGCGGCGAGGCTTGAGGCGCCAAGGCCGATCAGTTCCTGGTTCGGGCTGATGCGCTGGCGGCGCTTGGCGGCGAGCGTCTGGGCGACGGAGACCGATTCGACGAAGCCGATCAGTGCGATCAGGGCGGCAGAACCGAGCAGCTGCGTCCAGATCTTACGGTCGAAGGCTGGAACACCGATACCGGGCAGCTCGCGCGGCACATCGCGGAGGATCCTCACGCCATCCTCCTGAAGCTGGAAGATGCCGACAGCCAGGATGCTCGCCATCACGGCAAAGACGGGGCCGGTGCGCGTGATTATGGCGGCGGTCTTCTCCGGCAGGCCGATGCCCTTGAGGGCGGGTTTGAGATATTTGCGCGCGCCGAACAGGAAGATGAGCGAGGCCGCCCCGATGATCAGCGTCGGGATATTTGTCTCGCCGATCGTCTCGCCAATCGACAGGCCGATCTCGAACAGATTGTGCCCGCCCGCATCGACACCGAGAATATGCTTGAGCTGCGAGGCGGCAATGATGATGCCCGAGGCAGTAATGAAGCCGGAGACGACAGGATGGCTCAGAAAGTTGGCGAGAAAGCCCATTCTGAGCAGGCCAAGCACGAGCAATATGGCGCCCGAAAGCAAAGCCAGGATCACTGCCGCCTGAATGTATTCAGGCGAACCCTGCGCGGCGATCTTGCCAGCGGCCGCGGCTGTCATAAGCGACAGGATGGCGACCGGGCCGACCGCCAGCGTCCGGCTGGTGCCGAAGATGGCATAGGCAAAGAGGGGCAGGATGGAGGCATAAAGCCCGATCACGGGTGGCAGGCCGGCCAGCATTGCATAGGCGAGCGATTGCGGGATCAGCATGATCGTGACGATCACCGCGGCGATCAGATCATTGACCAGCGTCTCGCGCTTATAGGCGCGGCCCCATTCCAGGATGGGGAAATATCTCGAAGCCCGGAAATCCATGCTTGCGCCTCTCAGTGCGTGTCTGCCTTACAGGGCATTGATCGGCAGCTTCATATAGCGCTGACCATTGTTTTCAGGCTCCGGCAGATTGCCGGCGCGCATATTGATCTGCACCGATGGCAGGATCAGCTTGGGCATCTCCAGGGTTGCGTCCCGTTCGGTGCGCATTTTGACGAAATCTTCCTTCGAAGCGCCGCCGCCGACATGGATATTGTCGGCCTTTTCATCGGCGATCGTCGTCTTGAACATGTAGGTGTCGCGGCCCGGCGCCTTGTAGTCATGGCAGAGGAAGACGCGGGTGTCGCCTGGCAGCTCAAAGAGGCGCTGGATGGAGTCGTAGAGCGTCGCCGCATCGCCGCCCGGGAAGTCGCAACGGGCGGTGCCGAAGTCCGGCGCGAAGATGGTGTCGCCAACGAAGACCGCATCCCCGATGAGTTGGCTCATACAGGCCGGCGTATGGCCCGGCGTATGGATGGCGACAGCATCGATCGTGCCGACCATGTAGGTCTCGCCATCCTTAAACAGATGGTCGAACTGGCTGCCGTCGGTGTGGAAGCGCTGGTCCTCATTGAAGATCTTCGCGAAGACTTTCTGGACGGTGGAGATATGCTCGCCAATGCCGGTGCGCCCGCCGAGCTGGCTTTTGACATAGGGCGCGGCGGTGAGATGGTCGGCATGGACATGGGTGTCGATGATCCAATCGACGGTAAGGCCTTTCTCCTTGACGAAAGCGATCAGCTTGTCGGCGGAGTCTGTTGTCGTGCGGCCTGAGGCCTGGTCGAAATCGAGCAGGGAGTCGATCACCGCAGCGACATTATTGGTCGGGTCCCAGACGACGTAGCTGTAGGTGTTGGTGGCTTCGTCGAAGAATTCCTGGACATTTGGCCGGGTCATTTTGCAGCCTCCTTGTTGGCTTGTGTCTGGATGCGAACGGCATGATCAGCGTCAGGGCCCAGCATGACGTGGCAGATGGCGTCGACGAGGGCGTGGGCGCGGTCGTCGATCAGGGAATAGTGGACGATTTTCCCCTCGCGGCGGGCGGCGAGGATCTTCTCGTCGCGCAGCTTTGCGAGTTCACGCGAGAGACGCGGCTGGGGAATATCAAGAAGTGTTTCAAGCGTGCCGACACTCATCTCCCCGGCGCGCAGCTGGCAGCAGATCATCAGCCTGTCAGGATGGGCGAGCGATTTGAGCAGGGCGGTCGCCTCGCGGGCGAGCGGCTCCATTTGGCGGCTGTCCTTAATCATCATCAGGTCTGCTCCTTTTGGGCAAATCACCCTTGCCGTTTCTCACTTTACATTTTACATAAGTGTAAAGTGTTGGAAAGGGAAGACCCTGACATGGAAAACTTTACACCCCTCAGCGCGACGATCGGCGGGGGCCTGATCGGGCTCTCTGCCGTGCTGCTCATGCTGATGAATGGACGGATCGCCGGGATCAGCGGCGTCTTTTCCGGCACCGTGTTCAGCGAGGCAAGCGACAAGATCTGGCGCGTGCTGTTCGTGCTTGGCCTGATTGCTGCGCCGCTGGTTTATGTGGCTGCTACAGGAGCGCAGCCTGCTTTCGAGCTTGAGGCTGGATGGCCGCTGATCATTGCTGGCGGGCTTCTGGTCGGCTTCGGCACACGGCTCGGCTCAGGCTGTACGAGCGGCCATGGCGTCTGCGGCCTGTCGCGCCTGTCGCCGCGCTCAATGGCGTCGGTTGCGCTCTTCATGGGCGCCGGCATGGCGACCGTTGCGCTGCTCAAACCGCTGATCGGAGGCTGATCTCATGGGACGCAATATCACAGCCCTCATCGCCGGCCTGATCTTCGGGCTTGGCCTCGTCATCTCGCAAATGGTGAACCCGGCCAAAGTGATCGCCTTTCTTGACGTTTTCGGCAATTGGGACCCCTCGCTCGCCTTTGTTATGGGCGGCGCGCTGGTCGTCACCGCGATTGGCTACCGGCTGGCCTGGACGCGCAAGACGCCTGTCTTTGCGGACAACTTCCAGGTGCCTGGCAACAGGAAGGTGGATACGCGGCTTGCCATTGGCGCGGTTCTCTTCGGGATTGGCTGGGGCCTTGTCGGCCTCTGCCCGGGGCCCGCCATCACGGCGCTCAGTATTGGCGGGGCCGAAGCCATCGGCTTCCTTGCGGCGATGGCCGCCGGCATGCTGGCCTTTGAAGCCTTTGACCGCGCTGGCAAGCCGGACCCTGCCTAGACGCTTCTATTCGCCCGGCAGGGGCGCCATATCCGCATCGCCCGCGCCATGGGCGGTGCGGGTGCCGGGCACGCGGATGTCCTCGACGAGGTCCTGGATATCTTCCGGCGGGGCCTTCGTCGCGAGCGCGACGCCGATGCCCACAGCCGCCGCGAGCCACATGAAGACAAAACCGATCCCTTCAGGCGAGACGCCGAAGAGCCAGTGGGCCGGGTCGGTGTCGACGAATTTGAACCAGTAGTTATAGCCGAATGTGGTCGTCAGGCCGGTCACCATGGCGGCGATCGCGCCTTCCTTGTTCATCCGCTTCCAGAAAATGCCGAGGAAGATGACCGGGAAGAGCGAGGCAGCCGCGAGCCCGAAGGCGAAGGCCACGACCTGCGCAACGAAGCCCAGACTGTTGGAATAGATGCCGAGCAGGCCTGCGGCGAACACAGCGCCGGCGGCGGCGAAACGGGCGACCCGAAGCTCCGTCTTGTCATCCATGGAATTGAACAGGGTTCGCCGGCAGAGGTCATGGCTGACCGCTGACGAGATGACCATGAGAAGGCCAGCCGCCGTCGAGAGGGCCGCGGCAAGCCCGCCCGCCACGACAAGTCCGATCACCCAGCCGGGCAGGTTCGCGATCTGCGGATTGGCGAGGACGAAGATGTCATTGTTTGGCGAGACTTCATTGGCGAGGCCGTCTGGCGCATTCGGGCCGCGATACTGCATCACGCCGTCGCCATTTTTGTCCTGATAATCGAGCAGGCCGGTGGACTCCCAGTCCTTGTACCAGGTGGGGACCGGCTTGCCGCCGTCTGCCGTAATCTCGGCGGCGCGGGCCTCATAATCCTCATCATCGGCGATGTATGTCGCCTCATTCACGGTATCGATGAAGTTGATCCGCGCGAAGGCGCCGACGGCCGGGGCGGTGGTGTAGAGGAGCGCGATGAAGACCAGCGCCCAGCCGGCTGACACGCGCGCCGCGCCGGCGCTTTTGACCGTGAAGAAGCGGATGATGACATGCGGCAGGCCGGCCGTGCCGAACATCAGGGCGGCTGTAATGCAAAACACGTCAATCATCGACTTGTTGGTCTGGGTGTATTCGATAAAGCCGAGATCGGTGACGACCTGGTTGAGCTTGGCGAGCATCGAAATGCCCTCGCCCTGCGCCTCGCCGATAAAGCCGAGCTGCGGGACCGGATTGCCGGTGATGATGATCGACATGAAGATCGCCGGCACTGTGTAAGCGAAGATCAGCACGCAATACTGGGCGACCTGCGTATAGGTCACGCCCTTCATCCCGCCGAGCACGGCATAGAAGAAGACGATCACCATGCCGATAATGATGCCCCATTCGAAAGGTACGCCGAGGAAGCCGGAGAAGGCGACGCCGACGCCTTTCATCTGGCCAGCAATGTAGGTGAAAGACACAAACAGGGCGCAGACCACGGCGATGACGCGGGCTGTGGTCGAATAATATCTGTCGCCGACAAAGTCCGGCACGGTGAATTTGCCAAACTCGCGCAGGTATGGCGCGAGCAGCAACGCCAGCAGCACATAGCCGCCCGTCCAGCCCATCAGATAGACAGAGCCGCCATAGCCGAGAAAGGCGATGAGGCCAGCCATGGAGAGAAAGCTCGCCGCCGACATCCAGTCGGCCGCCGTGGCCATGCCATTGACGGTCGGGTGCACGTCATGGCCGGCGACATAGAAATCATCGGTCGAGCCGGCGCGCGCCCAGATGGCGATGCCGATATAGAGTGCGAAAGTGGTGCTAACGAAAAAGAGCGTCCAGAAATCCATAGTTAGGGTCCGTACTCAATTATTTTGCCGCGGCGGGCGGCGGAGTTTTGGTTGCTGGCAAGGCGCCGACGGGAAGGAAGGCCGAGGCCTTTCGAGCGGTGGCAACGCGGCCAGCGGGCAAAAGACCGTGGCACGGCGTGGTGATGTCGGGACGCCTCAATTAGCTGACCTGCGGCCTGCTGCGTCAAGCTGCTTGAACGGACGTCGGTCCGTCCTGCGCAGCTTTCCTCGCAAGCCTTGATCATCTAATTGCCTCCACGACAAAATAATCGAGCACGGACCCTAGCCCCTCACGCGGTATTTGCGTTCGAGCTTCGCCATGGCCCGGCAATAATAGAAGATGAGCGCGACGAAGACATAGATTGCGCCCTGCTGGGCGAACCAGAAGCCGAGCGGCGCGCCGCCGATCGAAAACTGGTCGAGGAAATCTCGGAACAATATGCCCGCTCCATAGGAGACGATGAACCAGATGGCGAGCAGGCTCACGGTTAGCCGTATCGTGGCTTTCCAATAGGCCTTCCCGTCTGTTAGCGCAGGCGTCTGCTCAGGCGTTTCCGGCATGATGGGCTCCCCTCGAATGTGCCTCCTTTGCGGAGTGTCTGGCGCGACCTTAGCATTCTCGCGCGCGGGCGAAAC
>NZ_JBARZC010000151.1:0-14088 GCF_049649345.1 Henriciella sp.
CGCCATACGTATCAGCCATCGTCATCGTGATCGCTGCCGTCAGCGTCGTCTTGCCGTGGTCAACATGGCCAATCGTGCCAATGTTCACATGCGGCTTGTTCCGCTCAAACTTCTCCTTGGCCATGGGGCCTCTCCTTCACTTCAAAACTCAAACTTCAGGTCTCGCCCGACCACTATATTGGGTCAGGCGATCATTGCGGCATTAGCCAGCCAGGTCCTGGACGATCTTCTGGGCCTCGGCCTTTGGGACTTCGGCATAGTGATCGAACTGCATGGTGAACTGTGCACGACCTTGCGACATGCCGCGCAGGTTCGACACATAGCCGAACATGTTGACCAGCGGCACGAAAGCCCCGATCGCAACAGCATTGCCACGCGGGTTCGACCCCTGGATCTGACCGCGGCGGGAGTTCAGGTCACCGATAACATCACCCATATACTCTTCAGGCGTGATAACTTCCACCTTCATCACAGG
Source organism: Henriciella sp. (assembly GCF_049649345.1). Classification (GTDB taxonomy): domain Bacteria; phylum Pseudomonadota; class Alphaproteobacteria; order Caulobacterales; family Hyphomonadaceae; genus Henriciella. Next base: position 476 of record NZ_JBARZC010000151.1, read on the forward strand.
TTCCATCAGACGCGGATCACCCGGGCCTTTGAGTTCACGGAACGCTGCGCGGGCCGCGATTTCAAAAGCGAGGACCGAGGAGTCCACATCGTGAAACTTGCCGTCGACCAGAACCGCCTTGAAGTCGGTCACAGGATAGCCGGCCAGAAGACCGTTTTCCTTGGCCTGCTCAAGACCCTTCTGAACGCCGGGGATGTATTCCTTTGGAATGGAGCCACCGACAATCGCGCTCTCGAACACGAAGCCTGAACCAGCTTCGAGGGGCTCGAACTGGATTTTGACCTCAGCGAACTGACCGGAACCACCCGACTGCTTCTTGTGGGTGTAGTTGATTTCCGTCGCGCGGCCGAGAGCTTCGCGATAGGCAACCTGCGGCTGACCGATATTGGCTTCGACCTTGAACTCGCGCTTCAGACGATCAACGAGGATGTCGAGGTGAAGCTCGCCCATGCCCTTCATGATGGTCTGACCGGACTCGATGTCGGTTTCGACGCGGAAGGATGGGTCTTCAGCGGCAAGGCGTTGCAGGCCGATGGACATCTTCTCCTGGTCGGCCTTGGACTTTGGCTCGACAGCGATCTCGATCACCGGATCCGGGAAGGTCATGGTTTCAAGAACCACAGGATCGGACTTGTCGCAGAGCGTGTCGCCGGTCGTCGTCTCTTTCAGGCCAGCAAGCGCGATGATGTCGCCAGCATAGGCTTCCTCGATTTCCTCGCGGTTGTTCGAGTGCATCATCATCATGCGGCCGATGCGCTCCTGCTTGCCCTTGGTCGAGTTGAGCATGGAGCCACCCTTGGTGACCGTACCGGAATAAATGCGCAGGAAGGTCAGCGACCCGACGAACGGATCGTTCATGATCTTGAAGGCGAGGCCGGAGAAGGGCTCGTCATCATCTGCATGGCGCGCAAGGTCGCGAACTTCGTCTTCGTCGCCCGGCTTGAAGCCCATATAGGCAGGCACATCAAGAGGCCCCGGAAGATAGTCGACCACCGCGTTCAGCATTGGCTGCACGCCTTTATTCTTGAACGCCGACCCAGCGAGCACAGGAACGAACGACATTGAAAGCGTGCCCTGGCGGATCAGCTTGCGGAGCGTCTCGAGATCAGGCTCATCGCCTTCGAGATAGGCCTCCATCGCCTCTTCATCCTGCTCGACAGCAAGCTCGACGAGTTCGGCGCGCATTTCCTCGGCCTTGTCCTTGAGGCTGTCGCGGATATCCTTGAGCACCCAACTCGCGCCGAGGTCAGAACCTTCCCAGACCCACTCCTTCATGGTGAGAAGATCGACATGGCCTTCCAGTTCGGTTTCAGAACCGATGGGAAGCTGGATCGGCGCCGGCGTTGCACCGGTGCGCTCCTTGATCATCTTCACACAGTTGAAGAAGTCAGCGCCCGTCTTGTCCATCTTGTTGACGAACACAATGCGCGGAACCTTGTAGCGGTCAGCCTGGCGCCAGACGGTTTCTGTTTGCGGCTCAACGCCGGCATTGGCGTCGAGAACACAGACAGCGCCGTCGAGCACAGCGAGCGAACGCTCGACTTCAATGGTGAAGTCAACGTGTCCGGGCGTGTCGATGATGTTGAAACGGTACTTCGGAGACAGCGCGCTGCTGCCATCTTCGGTGCGCTCCCAGAACGTGGTCGTGGCAGCCGAGGTAATCGTGATGCCGCGTTCCTGTTCCTGCTCCATCCAGTCCATCGTTGCGGCGCCGTCATGGACTTCGCCGATCTTGTGGGACTTGCCTGTGTAGAACAGGATGCGCTCAGTGGTCGTGGTTTTGCCGGCATCAATGTGAGCCATGATGCCAAAATTACGATAGCGCTCCAGCGGATATTCGCGGGCCATGGGAGTACCTTTATTGTCTGGTTCCGGGAGGAACAGTGAAAGTGGGGGTTACCAGCGGTAGTGAGAGAAGGCGCGGTTGGCCTCTGCCATGCGGTGCGTGTCTTCACGCTTCTTCACAGCAGTGCCACGGCCTTGTGAGGCGTCGAGCAGCTCACCAGCGAGGCGCTCACGCATCGTGTTCTCATTGCGCGAGCCAGCCGCAGCAGCAAGCCAGCGAATAGCCAGAGCCTGACGGCGCTCAGGACGCACTTCGACCGGCACTTGATAGGTTGCACCACCAACGCGGCGGGAGCGGACTTCAACAGCTGGCGAAATCGCTTCCAGCGCTGAGTGGAACACTTCAACCGGATCTTTTTTGGCTTTTTCTTCGACCAGGTCGAAGGCACCGTAAACGATACGCTCGGCGGTGGATTTCTTACCGTCCTGCATGATCTGGTTCATGAACTTCGTAATGATGATGTCTTTGAACTTCGGATCTGGAAGGACCTGACGTTTCTCAGCGCGGTGACGACGTGACATGTATCTAGACCCTTATTTCGGTTTCTTCACGCCGTAATGCGAGCGGCGTTGCTTACGGTTCTTGACGCCCTGGGTGTCGAGGACACCGCGCAGGATGTGATAGCGCACACCCGGAAGGTCCTTCACACGGCCGCCGCGGATGAGCACAACGGAGTGCTCCTGCAGGTTGTGGCCTTCGCCAGGAATATAGCACAGCGATTCAAACCCCGTCGTCAGGCGGACCTTGGCCACTTTACGAAGCGCCGAGTTCGGCTTCTTCGGTGTGGTCGTGTAAACGCGCGTGCAGACGCCGCGGCGTTGTGGGTTGCCCTTGAGGGCCGGGGTTTTGGACCGCGCGGGCTTTGGCTTGCGCGGATTGCGGATCAGCTGTTGAATCGTGGGCATGAGGGCCTTTTTGCATCTTTCTAACTTGGCCCCATCGGACCAGTTCAAACCAAGATAGCCCGGACGGGCCATCACCTGACCCACCGGACCACCAATTCCGTACTTTGCCGACCTTGCGGCTCCGCTAAATCGGGCCGCGGGAGGCCATCACAAAGGATGACCTCAGCCAGCGTTCGGCGCGTGTTAAGACCCTGTGACCGTCCCGTCAAGTGTCCTCGACGGTGACGGCTGCGATCAGGGCCTTACCAATTACAGCTACTCTGCGGCGTCTGGTGCCGGGAGTGCTGCAGCTGCTTCTTCTGCCGCTTGGCGACGCTTGGCGCGAAGCTTCGCGTCCCGCAGGCCGGCAATGCGGCGGAAGTTGCGCATGCCACCGCCCGTACCGGCCGGAATAAGGCGGCCGACAATGACGTTTTCCTTGAGGCCTTCGAGCGTATCCACCTTGCCCTGGAGGGCCGCTTCGGTGAGGACGCGCGTGGTCTCCTGGAAGGAGGCTGCAGAGATGAAGCTGCGGGTCTGCAGCGATGCCTTGGTGATACCAAGCAGCACCGGAACGCCCGTGGCTTCTCGCTGGTCCTGCTTGCGCGAGCGGCGGACCGCTGCGTTTGCTTCTTCCAGCTCCAGCAGATCGACATGCTCGCCCTTGAGAAGGGTCGTCGTGCCCGGATCGGTGATCTCGATCTTCTGCAGCATCTGGCGAACGATCACCTCAATGTGCTTGTCATTGATCGGAACACCTTGCAGGCGATAGACCTTCTGGACTTCGTCAACGAGATAGTCGGCAAGCGCTTCGATCCCGAGCGAGCCGAGAATGTCCTGAGGCGCTGGGTTGCCGTCGACGAGATATTCGCCGCGGCGGATGAAGTCACCATCCTGGAAGGAGATACGCTTGTTCTTCGGCACGAGATACTCGACGGAGTCTGCGCCCTCTTCTTCCGGAATGATACCGATCTTACGCTTGTTCTTGTAATCGCGAAGATAGGAGACGCGGCCATCGATATCGGCGATGATCGCATTGTCCTTCGGACGCCGCGCTTCGAAAAGCTCGGCAACGCGTGGCAGACCACCCGTAATGTCCTTCGTCTTCGCGCCGCCTGTCGAGGTCCGTGCAAGCGAATCGCCCGGGCCAATTTCATCTCCATCATTGATCGAGAGAATGGCACCTGGCGATAGCAGGTAGCGGGCTTCGGTACCGTTTGGCAGGGTCTTCGCTTCGCCCTTCTCGTCCACGATAAGGACGGACGGACGCAGCTCATTACCCTTGGTGCCGCGATAATCGACGATCACGCGGGACGAAATGCCCGTGGCTTCGTCTGTCTCTTCGCGGGCCGACATGCCGTCGACAACGTCGATCAGCTTGGCGGTACCGGCAATCTCGGAGACGAGCGGCTGTGCAAACGGATCCCAGTCGGCAAGCTTTTCGCCTGGCTTCACCTTGGCGCCGTCCTTCACATACAGGCGCGTACCATAGCCGGGCTTGAAGGTCTGACGTGTGCGGCCATCGCTATCGATAACAGACACAGACATCTGACGGCCAACCACGACGAGGGTCTTGTCCTTCTTCGTGACGGTTTCGCCTTCTTCGAACTGGATCTTGCCTTCGAAGGCCGATTCCACCGAGCTTTCTTCAGCAACCGTGGCGGCGCCGCCAATGTGGAAGGTCCGCATGGTCAGCTGCGTTCCCGGCTCACCGATCGACTGAGCCGCGATGACACCAATGGCCTCACCCCGGTTGACGATCGTACCGCGTGCCAGGTCGCGGCCATAACAAGCCACACAGACACCGATCTTGGTCTCACAGGTCAGCGGTGAGCGGACCTTGATCTCATCGACACCGGCCTCTTCGATAGCAAGCGCAAGCGCTTCATCGACATAGGTATTGGCCGGGCAGATCAGCTCGTCGGTCTTCGGATTCTTGACGTCCTCGCCAACCGAGCGGCCAAGGATGCGCTCCGACAGAGGCACGACGATGTCCGCCCCTTCCATGACCGGCGCGATCAGGATGCCCTTATCAGTGCCGCAATCGTCTTCGTTGACGATGCAGTCCTGGGCGACGTCAACCAGACGCCGGGTCAGATAACCGGAGTTCGCCGTCTTCAGAGCCGTATCGGCAAGACCCTTACGGGCACCGTGGGTGGAGTTGAAGTATTCAAGGACGGTCAGGCCTTCCTTGAAGTTCGACACGATCGGCGTCTCGATGATCTCGCCGGACGGCTTGGCCATGAGGCCGCGCATACCCGCCAGCTGCTTCATCTGGTTCTTCGAACCACGCGCACCGGAGTGGGCCATCATGAAGACTGAGTTAGTCTCTGCTGTGCGCCCGGTCTTCTTGTCGATCTCGGCTTCGCCGGCAACTTCCATCATCGCGTCGGCGACCTTGTCGGTACAGGTCGACCAGGCGTCGACCACCTTGTTGTACTTCTCGCCGCGCGTGATGAGGCCTTCGGCATACTGACGCTCATATTCGGAGACTTGCTCGCGCGTTTCCTCGACCAGCTTGGCCTTGGCGGCAGGGATTTTCATGTCGTCCTTGCCGAAGGAAATACCCGCTTTACAGGCTTCCTTGAAACCGAGACCCATCAGCTGATCACAGAAGATGACTGTCGCCTTCTGGCCGCAGTTCCGATAGACCTCATCGATCAGCTTCGAGATGGCCTTCTTGGTCATCAGATCATTGACGACCTCAGGACGCATACCCTTCATCTTCGGCAGTAGCGAAGCGATCATGTATCGGCCCGGCGTCGTATCGATGACGCGGATCTCCTCATTGCCTTCCTCGTCAACGCCTTCAAAACGGGCCTTGATCTTGGCATGGAGGGAAAGCTTGCCGCTATGGAGAGCGTGCTCAAGCTCGGCCACATCGGAAATGGCCATGCCCTCGCCTGGCTCACCATCCTTGTCGAGCGACAGGTAATAAAGACCGAGAACGATATCCTGCGACGGCACGATGATCGGCTTGCCATTGGCCGGCGACAGGATGTTGTTCGTCGACATCATCAGAACGCGCGCTTCAAGCTGGGCTTCGAGCGACAGCGGCACGTGAACGGCCATCTGGTCGCCGTCAAAGTCAGCGTTGAAGGCCGCACAGACCAGCGGGTGAAGCTGGATCGCCTTGCCTTCGATGAGTTTCGGCTCGAACGCCTGGATGCCGAGACGGTGAAGCGTCGGCGCGCGGTTCAGGAGAACCGGGTGCTCGCGGATCACTTCTTCCAGGATGTCCCAGACTTCCGGCTTTTCTTTCTCGACGAGCTTCTTGGCGGCCTTGACCGTACCGGCGAGCCCCTTCGCGTCGAGGCGAGCATAGATAAACGGCTTGAACAGCTCCAGCGCCATCTTCTTTGGAAGACCGCACTCATGCAGCTTCATGTTAGGGCCAACCACGATGACCGAACGGCCGGAATAGTCGACGCGCTTGCCGAGCAGGTTCTGGCGGAACCGGCCGTGCTTGCCTTTCAGCATGTCGGACAGCGACTTCAGGGGGCGCTTGTTTGTGCCCGTGATCGTGCGACCGCGGCGTCCATTGTCGAACAGAGCGTCGACAGACTCCTGCAGCATCCGTTTTTCGTTACGGATAATGATATCCGGCGCGCGAAGCTCCATCAGGCGCTTCAGGCGGTTGTTCCGGTTGATCACACGGCGATAGAGATCGTTGAGGTCAGACGTCGCGAAGCGACCACCGTCCAGCGGGACGAGCGGGCGAAGATCCGGTGGAATGACCGGAACGATCGTCATGATCATCCACTCAGGCTTGGCACCGGATGCGAGAAACGCCTCGACGACTTTCAGGCGCTTCGAATATTTCTTCGTTTTCAGCTCGCTGGTCGATTCCGCGAGATCGTCGCGCAGCGTGTCAGCAAGGGAGTCCAGGTCGAGCGCGCGCAGGAGCTCGCGAATGGCTTCAGCGCCGATCATGGCGGTGAACGCGTCTTCGCCATGCTCGTCCTGAGCGTCCATATACTCTTCTTCGGTGAGCAGCTGGTTCGGCTCGAGCGGGGTCAGGCCCGGCTCGATAACGACATAGCTTTCGAAGTAGAGCACCCGCTCGACTTCTTTCAGAGGCATGTCGAGCAGCGTCGAAATCCGGCTTGGAAGCGACTTCAGGAACCAGATATGCGCAACCGGCGCTGCAAGGTCGATATGACCCATGCGCTCGCGGCGGACCTTGGCGAGGGTAACTTCGACGCCGCACTTCTCGCAGACAATGCCGCGATACTTGATGCGCTTATACTTGCCGCAAAGACACTCATAATCCTTGATGGGCCCGAAGATACGGGCACAGAAAAGGCCTTCGCGTTCCGGCTTGAAGGTCCGGTAGTTGATGGTTTCCGGCTTCTTGATCTCGCCGGATGACCAGGACCGGATCTTCTCCGGGCTGGCAATGGAAATCTTGATCGCCTCAAAGCTCGGGGCTGGGGCGTTATTGTTGAAGATGCTGGCGACGTCTTGGCGCATATTTTCCGCTCCTCGGGAGGGGTTTGGCCGAACCGGAAAAGTCCGGCCTAGAAAAAACTCAGTCTAACTCGACACGAATACCATGTGGCGGCTTATTCAGCCGCCACCGGTGCATCATCGTCATCCTCATTGGCTTCGATCAGCTCGACATTGAGGCCGAGTGACCGCATTTCCTTGATGAGCACGTTAAAGCTCTCAGGGATACCGGCCTCGAAGGTGTCGTCCCCGCGCACGATGGCCTCATAGACCTTCGCACGGCCTGCAGTGTCATCCGACTTAACCGTCAGCATTTCCTGCAGGGTGTAAGCGGCACCATAGGCTTCCAGGGCCCAGACCTCCATCTCGCCGAAGCGCTGTCCGCCGAACTGGGCCTTGCCGCCCAGAGGCTGCTGCGTAACGAGCGAGTAAGGACCGGTCGAACGGGCATGGATCTTCTCGTCCACCAGGTGGTGAAGCTTGAGGAGATACTTGTACCCGACGGTCACCGGACGCTTGAAGGCATCGCCTGTGCGGCCATCGTAGAGCGTGACCTGGCCGGAGGAATCAAGCCCTGCCCGCTCCAGCATCTCGACGATGTCGGCTTCACGGGCGCCGTCGAAGACCGGCGTCGCGATCGGAACGCCATTGCCGAGATTGGAGGCAAGCTCCACGATCTCGTCGTCGGTTTCAGGAAGCTCTTCTTCCTTGCCGTAGACCATCTGAACCGTCTCACGTAGCGCTTTGTTGTCGTGGTTTTCGTTCCACTCATCAAGCGCGTTCTGGACGATGCGGCCGAGGCCGTTTGAAGCCCAACCCATATGGGTTTCGAGAATCTGACCAACGTTCATCCGCGACGGAACGCCAAGCGGGTTGAGCACGATATCGACAGGCGTTCCATCCTCAAGGAAGGGCATGTCTTCGGCCGGGTTGATCTTGGAGATCACACCCTTGTTGCCGTGACGGCCGGCCATCTTGTCGCCAGGCTGCAGCTTGCGCTTCACAGCCAGGAAGACCTTGACGACCTTCATCACGCCCGGAGGCAGATCATCGCCGCGCTGGACCTTGTCGACCTTGTCGTTGAAACGGGCCTCAAGCTCACGAAGCGACTCTTCAAAGCGGCTTTGCAGCTGGTCGATTTCGCCTTGCGCCTTTTCAGACTTTAGCGCGATCTCCCACCACTGGCTTTCCCGCAGCTCTTCAAGAGCAGCCTCGGTAACCTTGCCGGTCTTGAAGTCTTTCGGGCCTGCCGCCGCTTCCTTGCCAAGGATGAGCTCCTTCACGCGCGCAAAAGTGTTGCGCTCGAGAATGTTCTGCTCGTCTTCCTTGTCTTCCTGCAGCTGTTCGATCTGCTCACGCTCGATCTGAAGCGCGCGCTGGTCCTTGTCGATGCCGTGACGGTTGAAGACACGGACCTCGACAACCGTACCGGCGCCGCCCGGAGGCACGCGCAGGGATGTGTCGCGAACGTCAGACGCCTTCTCGCCGAAGATGGCGCGGAGAAGTTTCTCCTCCGGCGTCATCGGGCTTTCGCCCTTCGGCGTGACCTTGCCGACCAGAATGTCGCCAGCTTTCACTTCAGCACCGACAGCGACAATACCGGCCTCATCGAGGTTCCGCAGCGCTTCCTCGCCGACATTCGGAATGTCGCGCGTGATCTCTTCTGGGCCGAGCTTGGTATCGCGGGCAGCGATCTCATACTCTTCGAGGTGGATCGAGGTGAAGACGTCGTCTTTCACGATCCGCTCGGAGATGAGGATCGAGTCCTCGAAGTTGTAGCCATTCCACGGCATGAAGGCGACGAGGACATTGCGGCCGAGCGCCAGTTCACCGAGGTCGGTGGACGGGCCATCCGCAATGATATCGTTCGCCGTCACCACGTCGCCGACCTTCACGATCGGGCGCTGGTTGATGCACGAATTCTGGTTCGAGCGGCGGAATTTGGAGAGGCGGTAGATATCGACGCCTGAAGCAGCAGAGTCGATGTCTTCGGTTGCCCGGACCACAATCCGGGTCGCATCCACCTGCTCAACCACGCCAGCACGGCGGGCCACAACAGCCGCGCGGCTATCGCGTGCCACGACCGACTCCATGCCGGTCCCGACGAACGGGGCCTCGGAGCGGACAAGCGGCACGGCCTGACGCTGCATGTTCGATCCCATAAGGGCGCGGTTGGCGTCGTCATTTTCGAGGAATGGAATAAGAGCTGCGGCGACCGAAACAACCTGTTTCGGCGACACATCCATATATTCGACTTCCTCGCGCGGCACGAGCGTGGCTTCGCCATTCACACGGGCGTTGACGAATTCGTTTTCAAGCTCGCCCTTGTCGGTGACCGTGGCGTTCGCCTGAGCAATCGCATAGCGATGCTCTTCCATGGCCGAGAGGTACACGACCTCATCGGAAAGCTTACCCTTCTCAACTTTCCGGTACGGGCTTTCGATGAAGCCATACTTGTTCACGCGCGCATGGGTGGCGAGCGAGTTGATCAGGCCGATGTTCGGGCCTTCAGGCGTCTCAATCGGGCAGATGCGGCCATAGTGGGTCGGGTGAACGTCGCGAACTTCGAAGCCCGCGCGTTCCCGCGTCAGACCACCGGGGCCGAGCGCCGAGAGACGGCGCTTGTGGGTGATTTCCGACAGCGGATTGGTCTGGTCCATGAATTGCGACAACTGTGAAGAGCCAAAGAATTCACGCACGGACGCCACAACAGGTTTCGCATTGATCAGGTCGTGCGGCATGACCGTGTCGATATCGACCGACGACATGCGCTCCTTGATGGCGCGCTCCATGCGCACCAGACCGATGCGATAATTGTTTTCCATGAGCTCGCCGACGGAGCGGACGCGGCGGTTGCCGAGGTTGTCGATGTCGTCGACTTCGCCCTTACCGTCCTTGAGGTCGAGGATGACTTTCATGACACCGACAATGTCATCCTTGCGCAGGATGCGGACATTGTCTTCGGCGGTTTCATAATCCTCAAGCGCCATGTTGAGACGCATATTCATCTTCACGCGGCCAACCGCGGAAAGATCATAGCGCTCACCGTCGAAGAAGAGCTGGTTAAACAGCGCCTCTGCGGCTTCCTGCGTCGGTGGCTCACCAGGACGCATGACGCGGTAAATATCAGAGAGCGCCTCGAAACGCGTCTCGTTCTTGTCGGCCTTCAGCGTATTGCGCAGCCATGGGCCGCGGTCGCCGCCATCGATATTGAGAACTTCGATCGACTTCTGGCCCTGCTCGCGCAGCTCGGCAACCAGCTCCTCGTCGAGGAGGTCACCCGCCTCGCCGAAGATCTCACCGGTTTCGCGGTTGACGATGTCGCGGCCAAGGAATTTACCCTCAAGCGCGGTCGACGGAACGATGAGCTCGTCCGTGCCACCTTCGGCAATCCGCTTCGCAGCGAGCGCCGTGATCTTGCGGCCAGCCGGTGCGACAACCTTGCCGGACTTTGCATCGACCAGGTCGAAATCAGGCTTCTGGCCTTTCCAGGACTCTGGACGGAACCCGATGATCCAGCCCTTCTTGTCGAGGCGGTAGACAGAGCGAGAGTAAAACAGGTCGATAATCTCGTCAGTGTCATAGCCGAGCGCGTAGAGCATCGTCGTTGCCGGCAGCTTGCGCTTGCGGTCAATCCGGATGTTCAGAATGTCTTTGGCGTCGAACTCGAAGTCGAGCCAGGAGCCGCGATAGGGAATGATACGAGCCGCGAAGAGCAGCTTGCCCGAGGAGTGGGTCTTGCCGCGGTCGTGGTCGAAGAAGACGCCCGGAGAGCGGTGCATCTGGGAGACGATCACACGCTCCGTGCCGTTCACGATGAACGTGCCTTTGTCGGTCATCAGCGGAATGTCACCGAGATAGACTTCCTGCTCCTTGACCTCCTTGATCGATTTGGCGCCTGTGTCCTCGTCAATGTCGAACACGACCAGCTGCAGCCGCACTTTCAGCGGCGCTGCATAGGTCAGATCGCGCTGCATGCACTCCTGAACGTCAAATTTGGGGGGTTCGAACTCGTAAGAGACATATTCAAGAGTTGCGCGCTCGTTGAAATCAACGATTGGAAACACGCCTTTAAAGACACCACCAAGCCCGTCATCCGTACGCTCCGCGAGCGCCGTGTTCATTTGCAGGAATTGCTCGTAGGAGGAGCGCTGCACTTCGATGAGGTTGGGCATGTCGATGGCTTCGGGAATACGACCGAAGGATTTGCGGATACGTTTTTTTTCCGTGAAAGAAAGAGCCATCTTTTGTTCCGTTTCTCGCCACCCGCGACCCTTCGCTGCGAAGGATCTCTAGGCGGCCTGCCACCTGAAACGCGAGCACGCGGCAGGACCAGACAGGTCCCGCCGCGCATCTAATCTACTGAAATTGCGCCTCGCGCAGACGCAATCCCCGTTGAGCAAGCCAGACGGCTTACTTGATTTCGACCTTGGCGCCAGCTTCTTCGAACTTCTTTTTGAGCTCTTCTGCTTCGTCCTTGGAAACGCCTTCCTTGATCGGCTTCGGAGCGCCTTCGACGAGCTCCTTGGCTTCTTTCAGGCCAAGACCGGACACGACTTCGCGCACGACCTTAATGACATTGATTTTCTTGTCGCCGCCCTCAAGGAGGATGACGTCGAATTCGTCTTTTTCCTCAGCAGCTGCGCCGGCGTCGCCGCCACCTGCTGCCGGGCCTGCAACTGCAACAGCTGCAGCAGCCTTGATGCCGCGCTCTTCGAGATAATCGTTGAGCTCTTTGGCTTCGAGAATGGTGAGACCGAGAAGTTCGTCACCGAGTTTTGCAATATCTGCCATTTGTCTATTCGACTTTCTATTACGAGTTTAGAGGTGTTCTGGTTTTGCGTTATTTGTCCGACATTCAGGCCGCAGCCTGCTCGCCAATGACGTTGATCGCACCAGCAAGCTGTTGACCAGGCGCATTGATGCGCTGGGCAATCTGGCTGGCCTGACCGGTCAGGCGAGCAACAACAGTCGCAATCAGCTCTTCGCGCGACGGCAGTTTGGCAAGCGCTTCCACGCCGGCCGTGTCCATCGCTTCGGCGCCCATAATGGCCCCGACGAGCTTCAGCTTCTCATTGTCTTTGGCAAAATCGGTGGTCGCTTTTGCAGGGACCGTGGGGTCTTCTGCATAGGCAATGGCCACCTGGCCTTTAAAGAGGTCTGCCCCCGCATCACCGCCCTTGCCGCCGAGGGCAATCTTGGCAATCCGGTTCTTGACCACTTTGAGCTTTCCACCTTGCTCATGGAGCTTGGTGCGCAGCCCTGTCATCTCCGCAACGCTCAAACCGGTATAGTGCGTGACGACAACTGCACCGGACTTCTCGAAGACATCTTCGAGCTCCGCCAGCGCCGCCTGCTTTCCAGCTCTATCCATTACGGTACTCCAGTTAAGGCGTCCGGCCCATCCGGGCGCCCGGGAAATCGCCTTCAACGACCAGAAGTGGCCGCATCCAGCGCCTGCCCAGGGCCTGGCGAACTCGAACATCCAGAACACGAATTCTGGTAACCCGACAGTCGCCTAACCCCGTCTATCATGGGATTTCTGCGCTTGTGGCACGACCCATGGTCTTGGACAGGAAAACGGGAGTTCGCCGAAGAATTCGGTGACCTCCCGTCGAGCCGAGCCTGTTAACGCGTAAATATGGACGCCGCAACCCCTCGCCAACATAAAATGTCAGACTGGCGAGACTCATAATCCTGCGATGAGGTTCAATCTATATTCAATCGGCTAAAAAAGCAATCGCCCGGGCCTTGGGGACCCGGGCGACGCGATCGGATTGAAGCCTTGCCGGCCTAGCCTGCGGCCAGTGCCTCCGCCGTATCGACCTGGACGCCAGGGCCCATTGTCGAGGAGACGGCAACTTTCTTCACATAGGTTCCTTTGGCGCCGGATGGGCGAGCTTTAACCAGAGCGCCGAGGAAGGCGTTGAAGTTTTTCTCCAGCGCATCTTCGCTGAAGCTCGCCTTGCCGATACCGGCATGCACGATGCCCATCTTTTCGACGCGGAACTCGACGGAGCCGCCCTTGGCGTCCTTGACCGCCTGAGCGACATTCGGCGTAACGGTTCCGACTTTCGGGTTCGGCATCAAGCCGCGCGGGCCGAGCACCTTACCGAGACGGCCGACAACCGCCATCATGTCAGGGGTCGCAATGACGCGGTCGAAATCCATCATGCCGCCCTGGACCTGTTCCATCAGGTCTTCAGCGCCAACAAAATCCGCTCCGGCTTCCTTGGCCTCCTCAGCCTTGGCGTCGCGAGCGAACACAGCGACGCGAACGTCCTTGCCCGTACCTGACGGCAAGGACACCATGCCGCGAACCATCTGGTCAGCATATTTGGGATCGACACCAAGGTTGACGGCGACTTCGATCGTCTCGTCAAACTTCGAGGTTGCGTTTGATTTCACCAGCTTGATCGCCTCGGCGACGCCGT
>NZ_JBARZC010000152.1:0-2786 GCF_049649345.1 Henriciella sp.
TCATAGACTTCTGAATTTTGTCTGCCGTCACCTAGCAGCCCTCCTCGCCGCGGGATATTTCAGACGCACAAAAGCCAATTCGCCGCTCACTTCTGCACAGAATTGCAGCGCTGGTGACGCGCTTTTAGGCAGCGCCAATCCGCACGGAAAATGACGCACGCGTCATTGTTACGTTAAGAGCCTCGTGATAAACTTGTTACTGGGTTGAATTGGACCAAGTAGAAATATGACCAGCGCCATCTCCTATTATGTCGATCCGGCACGCGAACGGCCGAAATTCAAGCCTCTCAAGGCTTGGAAACACATGCAGAAACTGATCGCAGACAAGGAAGATACCGAGCAGGTCTTTCAGATTATCGAAGCGCTGAACGGCGATCAGATCCGCCAGGATTTCGAGCGCTTTCTGGCCACTGAAACAGGCCGCAAACTGTTTGAGGCGCGTACATTCTACCCGCCTATCCTGGACGATCACGAACCGCTGCATGCCATGGATGAAGGCAGTGTCGGGCGGACTTATGCTGAGTTTATGGAGCGCGAGGGTCTCACCGCTGCGGGGCTGGTCGCCGAAAGCGAAAAGAGCACCTCTTCGCTGCGCGATCATGAGGATGACCTGCTCTGGTACGGCAACCGGCTCCGTGACACTCATGACATGTTCCATATTCTGACCGGTTATGGCCGCGACGCTCTTGGAGAGGCCTCATTGCTCGGGTTCACCCATAGCCAGCATGGCGGACTTGGCGTCAGCTTCATTGCTTTCATGGGCGGCCGGCAGATCGCCAAGATAGCACCGAAATCTGCCGAGATCCGCAAAGTGATCGGCGAGGGCCGGCGCAACGGCAAGCGCGCGAAGCGCATCATAGAGCAGGACATTATCGCGCTCCTGCCGCGCCAGATTTCCGAAGTCCGCGAAGAGTTGGAGATCGAAGAGCCGGTACTCTACAAGCGGGCCCTTGAAATATTCCAGGATGCAGGCGTTGAGCCTATGGCGGCCGCGGCTTGATCTGGTTGGTCCGCCACGGGGAAGCGGCAGCTGGCTGGGGCGAAGCCGATGATCCGGGCCTGTCTGCACTCGGCCACAAGCAGGCCGACGCAGCAGCAGACATCCTGTCCAGCCAATCCATCGTTAAAATCATCTGCAGCCCGATGACGCGCTGTCAGGAAACTGCCCGGCCTTTCAGCACGCGCGCAGAGCTGGATGTCCGCACCGAGGCCCGCGTCAGCGAAATCCCGACCCCGGAAGGCCTGAGCGACCGGCGGGCTTGGTTGTCTGGTTTCATGGCAGGAGACTGGTCAGAGGCCCCTGCCCTCCTGGTCGATTGGAAATCTGACCTGATCCAGACGCTGGATGGCCTCGAGGATAATACCGTCGTCTTCACACACTTCATCGCGATCAACACGATCGTCGGACACCTCACCGGAAGCGCCAAGGTAACGAATTTCAGACCCGGGCACTGCTCCATCACGAAACTGAAGACGTCGCCTGAAGGTCTCTCCGTGGCCGAATTGGGCAGTGAATCTGCGACGCGCGTGCTTTGACTTGGGGCCCAGCTGGACTAGCCTGAAATTACCACGCAATTAACCTGTTTTTAGCCCGTCTCTGGCCGCCCGATTTGATGACCCGACCTGCCCCGAAAGACAACAGTCCAGACCTCTGGTTGGAACACTGGCCATGGCCCGACACGGCGGGCCACAAGTATAATAGAGGGCATCTTGGCTGTGTGACGGGGCCGCCGTCTTCCACGGGTGCATCCCGCCTGTCTGCCCGGGCCGGGCTGCGTATCGGGGCCGGGCTCGTCACCCTCCTGTCTCCGCCCGCATCTGTAATCGTCAATGCAGCACACAGCACGGCGGTCATGGTCAAGGCGTTTGCAGATCCGGCTCAACTTGCAGACCTGACATCAACCATGGCGTGCGTGCTGATCGGGCCAGCAGCAGGCACAAATCCTGTCACGGCGGAAAACGTGCTTTCTGTATTAGGCAATGCCGACGCGAGCGTTCTCGATGCCGATGCGCTCACCGTCTTCAAGGACGATCCAGACCGGCTCTTCTCTCATATCAAACGCCCCTGCGTTTTTACCCCACACGAGGGTGAATTCGAGCGGATTTTCCCGGGCCTCCTCAAAGAATCAGGCCGAGACGGTGCCGCTTTGAAGGCCGCCGAGATCTCGGACGCAATCATCATCCTGAAAGGCGCGGAAACCCTTATCGCCAGCCCTGGAGGCGAGCTTGTCATCAATCGCCATGCCTCGCCTTTCCTGGCCACAGCCGGCAGCGGCGACGTGCTCGCAGGTATCGTCGCCGGTCTTCTGGCCCAGGAAATGCCGGCCTTCCATGCGGCCTGCGCGGCGGTCTGGACGCATGGCGAAGCCGGCCGGCGGTTGGGGCCCGGCCTCATCGCAGAAGATCTCCCCGAAATCCTCCCCTCCATCCAGTCTGATTTTCATGCATCAAAGCCTTGAAACTCGCGGACGCGCCGATTACCAGACCCCTCCACATGATGTGCGGATGTGGCGAAATTGGTAGACGCACCAGATTTAGGTTCTGGCGCCGCGAGGCGTGGGGGTTCAAGTCCCTCCATCCGCACCATGTGAGATTGGTCACGATCCACGCGTAGACAGCCGCGTTACGCTGTGACATACACCGCCGCTTCAAGGATAATCGATGCCAGAATGACCGGCCAGTCAGGCCGAACCGGCACAAGGAATGACAGACATGGAATGCACCGAAACCACCGATGGCCTCAGCCGCATGTACAAGGTCAAGGTGCCTGCGAGTGAGCTTAAAAC
>NZ_JBARZC010000153.1:0-2803 GCF_049649345.1 Henriciella sp.
TAGACCTCGGCCTTGACGCTCAGGGTCTGGCCCCGCGTGATGCGCATCTCGACGTATTGCGCAAACCGCAGAACCGCCATGAGCAGTTCGAACGTGCGTAGCCGCCGCTGATCGTCGATAAGTCCGATCGCGCCAAAGAACGACATGATGTCGTCCTGCTGAATCTGGACCTCCGCAATGCGGTCCTGTCGCAAATCCGCATAGGTTCGCAAATGCTCGAGCTGGGCCTTAAGAAAAGGTTTGCCCGGCCGCTCCAGCTCGAAGATATCCACGCTCGAAATGGCCGGCCCGAAATCCAGGGTGGACAGCTTTGCGTATCCGTGGGTGCCCTCGACACGCACGATCGAGGCCAGCTCGTGGTCCAACATCCTGCCGCGCGTGGAAAGCCGGAGGTAGAGTATGTTATCGTCGTGACCGTCGTCGGGTAGCTTGCCGTTGTTCTTGTCGGCAGATCCCCGCCAATACCCAGCAATTCCGTACCGTGTTGTCACCAGCGCCGCATTGAGCAGCGAAGAAGAGCCGCTGCCGGCGTGAGAGAGGTGATCACGCGCCGAGGACAGGCCCGAGAGGCCGGAAAGTCCCGACAATCCGCTTAGGCCGCTCAGGCCCGACAATCCACTCAACCCCGAGAATCCGGGACCCGCCATAAGCCCCTCCTTTGCTCACTTCGCATGGTTTTTCCGCGCCTGTCGTCCGTCAAGCCTCGGGGCGGCCCGAGGCACGTGATTCACGGGGTTTTCACGCTATTTCAGATCAGTTTATCTTTCGGGCCCGGAATGCTCTAATATTGTGGGCGTATTTCTCTTCGCGCGAACCTCTCGTCCACCTCCTTCTCCAGAGGCGCAGCCGATAAGAATCGTTCTGAGCGGTTGTTTTCGAGTTGAAGCGGAAGACGGACGCAGTCTGACACCGCGCAGCGCAAAGGCGCAGGGCATGCTGGCGCTTCTCGCTCTCGGTGCCAGGCGGGAACGGACCCGGATCTGGTTGCAGGACAAGTTGTGGAGCGACCGGGGCCGCGAACAGGGCGCGGCCAGTCTGCGGCAGGCACTGGCAGAAATCCGCAAGAGCCTTGGGGACAAGTCGGATATCGTGAGAGCCGACCGGCGGCTGGTCCGCCTGGACCCCGCAAGGGTGACGGTCGTTGACAGCTGCGACGCTGAATTCCTTGATCGACGTAAGAGATCCGGAGTTCGAATCCTGGATAGCGGTCGAGCGCAGCAATCGCGCCAGGACCGCCGCCCCTGCGAGCGGCGGCAGTTTGACTGCCGCAAGACACCGGTTCGTCGTTGTCGAGCGTCCACGCGATTGCTCGGAAATGGATCGGTTGTTCTCGGAAGTCTTCATTTCCAATGTAGCGAAATGCCTGTCGGAACAGCTGTCCGTCGAACCAAGTTGCGATGGCGACGCGCTGCCGGCGCGCGATCGGTTGTCGCTGTCGGCCCAGGCGGCGATCGGCAGGGACCGGGCAGTCCTTCATGCCGTATGCGAGGAAGGCCCGACAAGACGCCGCATCTGGTCGGAGACGCGCGTCCTGCCATCGCGGGGCGCGCCGCCCCTCGATGACGAGAGCATCCTGCAGCTTGCCAACGAAGCGGTCGATATCGTCGGCGACCTGCTGTGGCGCGAAGACATAGTCGAGACCGATCCGACGGCGCTGGCCCTGATGGCGTCGCGCTGGATCTTCTCGACGGACCGGCGCGAACAGGACCGGGCGGACAGATTGCTCGCCAAAGCGTTCGAGGCGGATGCGCCGGGCCTCTTCCTGTCCTAGCGGATATTCTTGCGCATCATACGGCTGGTGGAACGGCAAGAGGAGTTCTGCGCGGAGAGCACCGTCGAAGAGGTTCGTGCCTTCTCGGTGCAGGCGCTGGCGCTGGAACCGCTGAATTCGATTGTTCTCGCTGCCGTGTCCTATGCCGACTTCCTCGTGACCGGCAACATCGCGCGCGGGGTCGAGCTGGCACGGCGCAGTCTCGCGCTGAACCCGGCCAACCCGTTCGGGTGGCTATCCCTGTGCACCGCAAACCTACACCTGGGCCGGTCGGCCGAAGCCCATGTCGACATGATGCGCGCGCGTCGCATCGGTGCGCTGTCGCCACACCGGCATTGGTGGGAGATGGCCTGCGGCCTTCCCGCAACCGCGAACAGCCGCATCGACGAGGCGATAGGTCGCGCCAAGATCGCACATGCGCTAAGTCCGCAGTTCAAGCCGCCCCTGCGCTACCTGATCGCACTTCACGCTCGGAAGGGCGAGTTCGAGCAGGCACACGAGATGGCCCTGTTGCTGCGCAAGCTCGAGCCATCATTCGTGGCGGAGCAGTTGCTCGAGGACGAGACCTATCCGGCAGCCACCCTTCGGCGCGCCTCCATCATTCCGGCCTCGGACCTGCGCGCCCTGAACTAGCGCAGTCTCGCCGCCCGCTCTTTTCACGGTAGATTCCCGGTCCGCTGCTCATCGCTTCACGCTCGATCCGTCCAATCGCTGGTGTTAACACAGCATTGGAAGGAAGAAGCGATGTCACACACGGTAACGCCGATCCTTTACGGGACTGCCCGCCATTTTGTTCTGAACCTGGAGATCAGTCGACGGGTTCAGATAAATCGTCGGCAATTGCTTCGCGACCGGACCGTCGATCGCATGATGAAGCGAGCGACGAGGTCAGCATCCGCATCATCGGGCTGCAATACCGCACCTCGACGCAAGCGTTTTCGATCACGGTCAAAGCGGATCTGCTGCTAGGCAAGGCCAGATGTCTTCATGGGGGGCGCGCTGAGGGTCGTTGCGGTCGATGTGGTAGTGCAG
>NZ_JBARZC010000154.1:0-2576 GCF_049649345.1 Henriciella sp.
TATCTCACGTTCGCGCTACGGCGAAACATCCTCACCACCGATCTGATGCTTCACTATCAGACGGTGATGGACGGGTTCTGGTCCGCGCAGCCTTATCTGACCGGACACCTCATCGTTGCGGGTTCGATCGGTCTTTTTCTGATGGTCGCGATCGCCACGGTCATCTGGGACAGGCTGGTCAGCTACGGTCAGCGCCAGTTCCAGACTCTGCCGAGCCTTCGTCGCAACGACATGGTGCAGCCGGTCGGCTACGGCTTCGTCCTGGGCGAGCAAATCCCGGCACCCGTGCAGCGTCCCGATCGCCCGATCAAGATCAAGGCGACGAGGAAGACGTTAATCAAGCCCGAGACAGTCAAGAAGATAGAGAAGCGGATAAAGACCAAGAAGCTCTCGAAGATCGCCTCGGTCCGCACCCGCAAGCTACGATATATCGCGGCGCTCTACAGTTCGGTCAGCAACGTCCTGATGATCGCGCCGACGCGATCCGGCAAGGGCGTGGGATTCGTCATCCCGAACGCTCTTACATTTCCGGGTTCGATGGTCGTTCTGGATGTGAAAGGCGAGCTTTGGGACGAGACAGCGCGCGCCCGCGCGCAGATGGGCGACAAGGTGTTCCGCTTCGCGCCGCTCGACTTCGAGAACCCGACGCATCAATACAATCCGCTCGCCCGCCTGTCCGGCATCGAGGACATGGAAGAGTTGTGGACGGGCCTCGCGCGCATCGCGCGTCTCTTCCTTCAAATCGACAACAACAAGGACTGGTTGAGTTCGGGGATCTTGCTTTTCGTCGCTGCCGGCGTTCTGGCCTGCCAGCGGGACAACCCCACGATGGGCGAAATCTACCGGATCATCTTCGGAACAGGCGAGGGATCGGATGTCGGAAAATCCACGACCGATCTTCTCTCAGCAGCCGCACGGGAATGTAAGTATCCGCCTGCCGCACGCGAGTTGAACAAGATCGCCGGCCAGGAAGCGAAGATCCAGCAAAGCAATCTGTCGGTGCTTAGCTCCGCCGGTTTAGGGCAATGGGCCAATCCCCGCGTCGAGCGGGTCACGCGGCGAAACGATTTCGACTTCACCGTGATGCGCCGCGAACCCACGTCGGTCTATCTCAATGTTCTTTCCGACGACATGGAGGACCTCAATTCGCTGGTTCGCCTGTTCTTCGCCGACCTCATTTCTTTCCTGCGGTCATCGAGGCCCGGCGAGGACGAGCCCTTGCCGATCTTCATCCTTCTGGACGAGTTCGACCAGTTGGGCCGGATGCCGCTCGTCGTCCAGGCGATGAAGCAGACCGCCGGACATGGCGGGCGGTTCGCCATCGTCACGCAGTCCATTCCGGGCTTGATGACGGTGCCCTACAGCCCGGAGGAAATCCAAGCCATCGAAAGCGCCTGCCAGGTCAAGCTCTACATCGCCGCAAGCGAGGACCGCACGGCCGGGGAGTTGGAAACGGCACTCGGCACCCGCACCGGATCGACCCGCACACGAAACGAGGAAATGCGGGCTGTCGGCTTCGGGGCGGGCAGCGTGACTCGCGGCACGGAGCATCGGCCGGTGTTGTCCAAGCAGGAAATCCGCGACATGGATAAGGACAAGATCATCATCCTGCCCGAGCGCCAAAACCCGATCCTCGCCGACAGGATCGAATATTTCGACTCCCGCGAGATCATGAAAATCCACAAAGCACAGGCCGGAACGCCCTACCCATATCCGACCGTGAAACAGAACGAGAAGGCGATGACGATGGCAGCCGTGCGAGAGGCGGCGAGCGAGGCGCAACAGGCGGACGCGCTGGCAGAGGAAAAGGCGGTCGCGGCTATGACCGAAGACCGCAGCGCCGCTACGACAGCGCCTCTCAACAAGCGGTCGAAGCGCAAGGTTAAGCGGAAAGAGGGCGGCAAGATGAGCCCGGAAGCCCATGCCCTAATGGCGGCAACCGCCGCCTCCGCCCAAAAGCAGTTGGACGACAAGGAGGGGTCGCGAGCCGCCTAGGTGTAGCGGCTTGAGATCATCGGCGTGCAGGCGCGAGGTTATTGATGGTCCAGGCTCAGATTACTTGCGGCTATCCAGCGGCTCGGGCTTGGATTGCGTGAGACCGGCCGCAGATTAGCTGCGACGGGTGCGGACCGCTGAAACTTTCCCGATGCAGCGAAATCGGGTTCGATGGCCAGACCGGCCGATCGCCGCGCGACGAACCAGCGGCCGGGGTGCGAACCTTGCGGCCGTTCATCGCCCTGAAGTGCAAGCGCAGCATTACCGGGGAGACGTTCGCAGTCGCAGCGAATAAGGTTCCGCGCCGCGGCGCAAACCCCTGAAGCGGTCGTTCAACGCCGCGCCAGATCGGAGAATCCAATTCGGCTATTCGCTGCGCCTCAACGCAGCGCCACCGATGCGGACTTCCCGGCCATTCATGCCTTGCGTTCCTATGTATGGTTCGGCGCCATTGAGCGCAGCTTTATCATGATAAAACGCCCTTTGGACTCCGGCGCGTGGGGTCTGCAGCTTCAGGCCACAAACCACATCCCGAGCATCCACACGCCCATGCCCAGCATGATCAAATTATCGCTGAGCGA
>NZ_JBARZC010000155.1:0-4105 GCF_049649345.1 Henriciella sp.
CGACCCCAACCTTGGCAAGGTTGTGCTCTACCCCTGAGCTACGCCCGCATCCGATAGGGTAACTGACTGGCACCGCCAATCAGCGAGAGAGCGGCTTTAAGCGCAAATCCGCCGGCCTTGCAAGGGGGATTCACATTCCAATGTGCAATCGGGCGAGCCGGCCCCTAGACATCCTTTGGCGGTTTAAGCCGCCGCTTGGTCTGGTGGGCGTCCGCCTTGTCGCCTGTCACCTTCTGGCCGCGCATATAATGGCGCTGCCAGCCGGCCTTCACCGTCTCTGAATCCATTGCCTTGAGTTTGTCGTTGAAACTGCCGCGGCTGTCGCGCCAGGCTTCATAATCCTTTTTCAGCTCAGGATTGGAGGTCAGCATCTTTCGCTCAGGCTGGATCTCTTCGGTCTTGCCATGTTCGAACGGCATGATGAAGCAGAAGGGTTCGCCCTTCTTGAAGACGACTTCGCCGGGCCGCGTCATCTGCCAGTTCATCGTGAAGGGAAAGGGCAACCAGTCTGTCTCAACAAGGCCGGTCAGCGGCGCGATGCCATCCTTGAACCAATTTGGCGGGCCAGACGCCCAGAGGCCCCAGCCGGGCGGGGTTCGGA
This sequence comes from Henriciella sp., assembly GCF_049649345.1. Taxonomy (GTDB): domain Bacteria; phylum Pseudomonadota; class Alphaproteobacteria; order Caulobacterales; family Hyphomonadaceae; genus Henriciella. The sequence continues at coordinate 602 of NZ_JBARZC010000155.1, forward strand.
ACAGGTGGCCTGTATGCATCGTCACGATGCCGCGCCGGAAATGGCTGTCGGCGAAAGAGGCGATGGCGCGGGGGTCACCCGTCGTGAAGAGCTTGATATTGTGCTCCATGTCGCCGCCATCCCAGATGATCTTGAGATCGATCGGGCAGAGGATTTCCCACCCTGTCGAGTTCGCCATGGTCAGCGGCAGGCAGCGATAGGGGTGGCGGTCCGGGAACTTGTCCATCCAGTCGCGCTGCGAGGCTCCAGGGCGGATTTCAGGCGCGACATTGTAAATCTTGTAGCATTCAAGCTGCATTCTGGGTGTCCCTGCTTGACGGTCACAGCCTGATTGCCTGAAACAGCGCCATGACTGCAAGCCCTGAAGACCTTTTCGCTTATCTCGACCAGCTTGGCATCGCCCACAAGACGCGCTGGCATGAGGCGACGTTTACGGTCGAAGAAGGCAGAGACCTGAAGGCGACAATGCCGGGCGGGCATACGAAAAACCTCTTCATGAAAGACAAGGACGGCGTGATCGTCCTCATCTCCGCGCATGCGGAAAGCGAGCTGAAACTCAACCAGCTCCACAAGTTGATTGGCACCCGGCGGCTTTCTTTCGCGAGCGGCGAGCTGATGGAAGAGCTGCTCGGCGTGGCGCCAGGGTCAGTGACAGCGTTCGCGCTGATGAATGATGCGGCAGGCAAGGTCCGCTTTATCGTGGATGCCGCTTTGATGGCGTTTGAGACCGTCAACTTCCACCCGTTGGTGAACACGGCCACGACAGCTATTTCTCGCGATGGCTTCCGGAAATTTGTCGAGGCGACAGGCCATGACATGACCGAAGTGGATTTCGCGGCCCTGTTGCCACCCGGGGCCTAGGCGGGATCTTCGCCCCGGATGAAGCTGATGAAACTAAATACAGCAAAGAGCGCGCCCGCTACCCCCAGCACCCCGAAAATCACGCGCTGCCAGACAGGCCAGTCATCGGCGACACCGACCGCGTAAAGAGTTCCCGCCGCAACCAGGCTGGAGACGATCGTAATCAAGAGCGCCTTTGCGCGGATACTGAACAGGGCTGCCAGCATCAGGCCTGCGAACGCTAAAAATCCAAGGCCGATCTCGAAATGGTAGGGGATTTCTTCGCGCATCTCCTCCGGCCCGAACATCATGAGCAGGCCGCCGCTGAAACCGGCAATGACGACACTGCCATACTTAAAAAGATCGAGCCCAGAGAGTTTTCTCGCCATACTTGCGACAATACCCGATTCCTCCCTCCGTGTGTTCAATACCGTTTGGCATATTGCCTTTTGCCGTCTTCCCTCCCAAATCCCAGTCAGAGAAAAGAAAGGCGCGAGACATGGAAAATATTTCGCTCGGAGCCGCTGGCGGTGCCGCTGGCAATATCAAGGACGCAACCGACCAGAGCTTCATGGCTGATGTGGTCGAGGCCTCGAAGGAGGCGCCTGTGCTGGTTGATTTCTGGGCGCCCTGGTGCGGCCCCTGCAAATCGCTGACACCGGTCCTGGAAAAGGTCGTGAACGATCAGCAGGGCAAGGTGAAACTGGTCAAGGTCAACATCGATGAGAATCCCGGAATTGCCGGCCAGCTTGGCGTGCGGTCCATCCCGGCGGTTTTTGCCTTCGACAAGGGCCGCCCGGTCGATGCCTTTCAGGGCGCCTTGCCGGAAAGCCAGCTTCGTGAATTCATCGCGAAGATTCTTGGTGGCACCGATCAGGGCCAGCAGATACAAGAGGCTCTCGCCAAGGCAGACGAGCTGCTCCAGTCCGGCGACGCCGCCCAGGCGGCACAGATTTACGGTGCGGTCGCTGAGGCTGATCCTGAAAATGTCCCTGCCATTGTCGGCCTGGCGCGCTGCTATCTCGCCAATGGGGACGCCGACAGGGCGGCGCAGATCCTCGATATGGCAGGGCCGGACAAACAGTCCGATCCAGCGATCAAGGGTGTGCGTAGCGCGATCGAGCTGATGGCCGACGCCCCCAAGGATGACGAACTCGACCAGCTCATCGACAAGGTGACTGCAGACCGTGGTAACCACGCTCTGCGGCTTGAACTTGCAGAAGCCTTGATGGCGCGCGGCAAGAACAAAGAGGCTGCAGACCACCTCCTGAAGATCCTGGCTGACGATCTCGACTGGGAAGAGGGGAAGGCCAAAGCCAAGCTGCTTGAACTGTTCGAAGCGGCAGGCCCGAAAGACCCTGCCACGATTGAAGGCCGCCGGCGGCTCTCTTCACTTATGTTCGCCTGATCGCTCGACTTTCGGAGCCAAGACGCCATGTAGGGGTTAAGGCTCATTGGAGGCCGCTCTGTATGACGAGACTTGGATATCGGAAAATATCGGACCTTCCGGACAATATCCCGGTTTTCCCTCTGGCTGGAGCGTTGTTGTTTCCGAGATGGTCGCTGCCACTCAACATATTTGAGCCGCGCTATCTCAACATGTTTGATGATGCGATGTCCGGCAATCGGATTATCGGCATGATCCAGCCCGTCGACACGGACCGCGGCCATCCGAAGCTTGCGGGCGTGGGCTGCGCTGGACGCGTCACATCCTATTCTGAAACCGAAGATGGCCGATACCTTGTCAATCTGACGGGCATTTGCCGGTACGGGCTCGTTGAGGAGCTCGATGTGAACACGCCTTACCGTCAGGTCCGCGCAAACTGGAAAAGTTTCGAGAGCGACCTGACCCCTCCGGATACGAGCGATCTTCCCGACAGGTCCCGCCTGGGAGATGCGCTGCGCAAATATGTCACCTCGAATGAGATGGAGGTCGACTGGGAGGCGGTCGAGAGCGCGCCGCTCGAAACACTGGTCAATGCGCTGGCGGCGGGGTGTCCTTTCTCCCCGATGGAAAAGCAGGCCCTGCTCGAAGCTGAAACGGTGGCGAAGAGATGCGAAGCGCTTATCGCTCTGCTTGACATGGACGTGCCGGGCGACGATTCATCGACCCTGCAATGAGCGAAGACACGATCCCTGAACCAGGCCCGACGAAGGCAGTGGATCCGCGGCTGCTGGAACTGCTGGTCTGTCCGGTGACGCGCCACCCCTTGTCTTATGACAAGGCGGCCCAGGAACTTGTGTCGCCCAAGGCACGGCTCGCCTATCCGATCCGAGATGGCTTGCCGATCATGCTCGAAAGCGAAGCTCGCCCGCTCGACGCGGAGGATTGAGCCCTATGACGGTCATGCCCTGGCCAGAACACTTGCGCTTCAGGAAATCGGCGCAGCTGCTCAGAATCAAATTCGACGACGACGCCGCGTTCGACATTCCTTACAAGGCGCTGCGCGAACAAAGCCCGTCAGCCGAAGTGCGTGGCCACGGCTCAGGGCCGAAGCCGCCGCAACCTCCAGTGCCGGCAGACATCTCGGTGGTTAAGGCTGACCCCGTCGGGCGGTATGCTGTGCGCATTCATTTCTCGGATGGCCATTCGAGCGGGCTTTACACCTGGCAATATCTCAGGGAGCTTGGTGAGGGCGGATAGATATCCGGGGAGGGGAGTAT
>NZ_JBARZC010000156.1:0-4039 GCF_049649345.1 Henriciella sp.
CTTATTATCCCCGATCGCGCCAACAAAACCGACGCGGTAACGGCTGGCCTCGCTGAGCTTGGCGATCGGCTTGACCTCGGCTTCGATCCAATCGCTGAAATGCGGAATGAACTTAACGTCGAGATCCGGGAAGCGCTCCAGGATGGCCGCCTTGGGGAATTCTGACGGAGAAATGATCACATCGGCAGCGTTGAGGATTTCCAGATTCTTCGCAAGCCACCCTTCAATTCCGTCTTCAATGTCGGCCGGTTTGATATCGAAGTTGAAATTCCTCTGGCTGACACAGCTGTCACATCCGGCGAGGTCCGGCAGATTGCAGTAATCCGTGCCCCAGCGCAGCATCTGGACCCGCGGGCAGATCCAGCTGAAATCATGGATCGTCGCGGCGATCTGAAGGCCTGCCTTACTGGCAGCCTGGGTCATGGCGATTGCATTGTCGAGATGATGGCCCAGCGTCGAGTGGATATGAAGGATATCACGAGACGCCTTTGCGGCCTTTGATTTTGCGGGCGTCTTGCGCGCCTTGAACAGCGCTGCAAGCTCTTCGCCCGTCATATAGGAATGAAACTGGCCGTCGGCGCTGTGGAGAAGGACTTCGGCCTCATCGCATGGATCATAGACGTTTTTGACCTCATGCGGCTCGATCATGAGATTGTAGACGCCGGCCTCTTGCAGCTGGCTTGAAAGCTGGTCGACATAATGTTGCGTGCCGCCGCCCAGCCCATTCGAGACATGGAAACACAGCACCTGCTTCATCGCCTTCAGCCGGGCGATGTCAGCCGCGACGCGAACCTTGCGCAGCGGATCGTTCTTCAGATGATCGATAACGTTGCGTGAGAATTCGGGGAATTTCCTGCTCAGCTTCTCATTGTTCTTTGCAGAAAGGTCTTCCCTGACAGCCGCACCAAAAGACACGCTGCCGACATGGCCGACGAAGACGTTGGGCGCTGCGATATGAACATAACCGAGGTCGCGCGCCTTCAGGCACCAGTCGACTTCCTCGGCATAGCCTTTGCCCCATTCCTCACCGAGAAAACCTGTATCGGCGATGGCACCGGCGGTCATGTACATACAGAACCCGACAGCGGTTGGCACTTGCAGAACGTCGTCGGTCGCGACCTTTTCGAACAGCGTATCGAGCTCATCGATCATCGCGTCATCGATATAGTTTTCATAGTTGAGCCGAGGATAGCTCATGATCGTGCCATTGTTCGTCAGCGGTGTGACGCTGGCGATATTCGGGAGGCTGTGCGCCTTTTCGGTCAGCCGCTCAAGCCAGCGTTCAGGCACGCGCGTGTCAGCGTTGAGCACCACAACATCCTTGCCCTCAACGAGTTCAAGCCCGCGATTGACCGAGCGCGGAAATCCGAGATTGTCGCGGTTCTCGATGAGGCGTGTATTGCGTCTCGCCAGCGTGAATTCGCGCAGATAATCATGGATTTCCGGTTCGGGTGATTTGTCATTGATAATGACGATCTGCGTCGCATCGGGGACCGTACGCTCAACGCTTTCAAGGCAGGCGCGCACCTCCTTGTAGCCCTTGTAGACAGGGATCACGATCGCCGCTTCACCCGCGCTCGCGGAGCTTGTCTGGAAGCTGTCCATGACGGTCGAGGGGCCGCGGCGCCCAACCTCGTCGCGAATGGCAGACAAAGCGCGCCCCATTGCCTTCATGACATCGCGATTGAGCGTCGTTTGGCTGCTCGTCCGATAGGCGCGGACCATACTGCGGAGCGATTCAACGAAGTCGGCATCATCGAACCGCGCGAAGGATGCGTTTTTCATCGCTGGCAGGCTGCGGGCGAGATGGAAATCGGCGCGTTCTACAGGATCCTTGAATTCAACCCGAAAGCCTGCTTGCGCGGCGCCCTTGTGCACGGCGACATCTTCGCGGTGGCTCGTCAGAACGGGGATAAATGTGTCATCCTCCGTTTTCAGAAGAAACTTGACCGGCAGGTGGGGCGCAGCGGGGTCGAAGGCCCAGCCCTCCATGACGGTCGGGGCGAAGGCATCAACATTGAATTCATAGGCGGCACGCCAGACATGAGCAGCCGAGAGGACACGATTGTCCGAGCGCAGCGTGAAGGCGTGCTTCTCGCCGTCCATTGCTTCGGCAGGAAGCGGAAGATCGAAGGTGAAGGTCTTGCGGCGCGAGGCCTGTTTGCCGCGTGGCTGGCTGACGCCGGACGGCGTCACCTTGATGAGCGGCCGGCCATCCATATCGAGCCAGATCTGCTGGGTCGCATTCTCCCTGCGAACCGAGCCCATGACGCGGCCGGCACCGACAAGGTCAATCCGGCCGGATACGGCCGGGGTGTCGAGTTCGATCTCGCTGCATGCTGGAACGCCGTCTTGCAGGAGGGTGAGGCGATGCGAACCCGGCACGACATCGAGCCGTATTGCGTGCTCTTCACGGCTCGTGGCCTCAACCGAGACGACCGGGATTTCTTGCCCAGCCTCATCCATTACAGAAAGTGCGCCCAGACTGTCTCCGGGGCTTGCAGATCTTACGAACAACTGGTCGTCAAATGCCCGGACAAAAATTAGCCCAGCCATGTCGACGCCCCCACCGTCTGCGCTCATCACATTGTTCCCCCACCAACATCAAACGTCCCTGCGGCAGAGCATTAACTTTTGCACACAATCGGATGCAAGACCACTGTCACAGCTGATTAAAACTTACCCTGCAAGGAATTTGCCAAACTGAAATGCTTGCGGACCATGCGGCGGGCCTGCACCGACAGCGGCGCGGCGGCTGACTCTCGACTTGCCCCGCGCCGGGAGGGCGAATAGGGTCCGCCGCGTTTGACGGGATCACCATGCAATGAGCGAAAAACTGCCGATAGGCCTTGAGGATGTGAAGGATGCTGCCCGGATACTGGACGGGCAGATCGAGCGCACGCCGCTGCGCCGCTCGCGAACCCTGTCCGAGATCACCGGCGCGGATATCTGGATCAAGTTCGAGAACCTGCAGTTTACCGCCGCCTTCAAGGAGCGTGGTGCGCTCAACAAGCTGGCCCGGCTGACCGATGAAGAGAAAAAGGTCGGCGTCATTGCGGCGTCCGCTGGCAACCATGCCCAGGGGGTCGCCTATCATGGCCGCCGGCTCGGCATACCCGTCACCATTGCGATGCCGGTAACCACCCCGTTCAACAAAGTCGAACACACCCGCGCCTTCGGCGCGCGCGTCCTGCTGAAAGGCCACACATTCGACGAGGCCAAGGAGCACGCTGAACAGGTTCGTCAGCGCGAGGGCCTCACCTGGATCCATCCCTTCGACGATCCGCTGATCATGGCCGGCCAGGGCACTGCGGCGCTCGAAATGTTCGAGGACAAGCCCGACTTTGACACGCTTGTCGTGCCGATCGGCGGAGGCGGGCTGATCTCCGGCATGGCCACCGTCGCCAAGGCGCACAATCCGGATATCGAGATAGTCGGCGTCCAGGCGGCCATGTATCCGGCTATGCTCAATATTCGCGAAGGACGCGAGCCGCATGGCGGCGGCGCCTCGATCGCTGAGGGCATTTCCGTCAAAAACCCCGGACACCTGACGCGCCGCGTCATCGATGCGCTGGTCGACGACATCGTTCTTGTCGAGGAAGCTCATCTGGAGCGCGCAATCACCTTGTTTGTCGACGTCGAGAAAACCGTGGCAGAGGGAGCCGGCGCGGCGGGTCTTGCCGCCCTGCTGGCCCACCCGGACCGGTTTGCCGGCAAGAAAGTCGGCCTCATCCTGTGCGGCGGCAATATCGATACACGCCTGCTCGCATCCGTCCTGACGCGCGCTCTGGTACGGGAAAAACGGCTCGCCAATATCCGCATCATCGGCGACGACCGGCCGGGTCTTCTGGCGCTGGTTTCCACGATCATCGGCGACAATGGCGCCAACATCATGGAAGTGGCCCACAACCGCATCGCACTCGACGTGCCTGCGAAAGGCGCGGAATTCGACATTCTGATGGAAACGCGCGACGCCCAGCACACTCAGGAAGTCATCGATGCGCTGACGCAGGCCGGCTATCCGCCGCGGCAGAACTGA
>NZ_JBARZC010000157.1:0-15870 GCF_049649345.1 Henriciella sp.
CAGACGCTTGATGCCATAGACGCAAAGATTCTTGACCTCATCCAGAAGGATGCGGCGCTTTCCGTGGCCGAAATCGCCGATCGCGTTGGATTGTCGTCCTCGCCCTGCTGGCGCCGGATCAAGCGGATGGAGGAGGCCGGCATCATAAAAGGGCGCGTGACCTTGTTGGAACGCGACACGCTGGGGCTTGGATTTGAAGTTGTCGCCAGCGTAAAACTTGCCCTGCCGAGCAAGGAAAATCTCGACAAGTTTGAACAGCTTGTCGGCAAGTGGTCGGAAGTCCTTGAATGCATGACCGTGACCGGCGCGGTGGACTACGTCATGCGGATCACAACAACCGACATGCATGCCTATGACTCCTTCCTGAGAGACCAACTCCTGGGCTCCGGTCTTGTTTCGGATGTCCAGTCGCGGATTGTCATTAATGTTGCCAAGCGGACCACCGCGCTGCCCCTCGGGCTTATAAGCGATTACGTCCCGGCGAGCTGAGTTCGGGAGGCTTTGATGAAAGCCCTTAGCCTTGTTTTTTCGTTTCTTTTCCTCGCGGCGCAGGCGGCAAGCGCTCAACAGCTTGATCAGGAATGGCTTCAGTCCACTGTCGACGAGGCCTTTAGCGAGTATGAGCCTGTAGCGCTTGGCGCCGCGGTCGCCCGGCTGGAGGGCGGTGTCATTGTCGCGGTTGCCGGCATGACCCGCAAAGGCAGCGATGCGCCGGCCGAACCAGACCAGGCCTGGCACATCGGTTCCAATACGAAGGCGCTGACTGCCCTCCTCTATGCCCGCCTCGTTGACGCCGGCGAGGCAGACTGGGGCGCGTCTGTTGCCGATCTTTTCGAAGGCCATGTCGAGACCATCGATCCAGCCTGGACTGACATCACCATTGAGGACCTGTTTGCCCATCGGTCGGGTGTTGGACAGCTGGGGCCTGGCTGGCTGATCGCCCGGCATGCTGACAGCAAATCACTGCCGCAACAGCGCCTCGAAACTGTTGAGCGCCTGCTCGACGCGCCCCCTCCATCGCCCACCGGCGCGTTCGAATACAGCAATCTCAATTACATCGTCGCAGGCGCCGCCATCGAACTGATCACCGGCACAAGTTGGCGACAGGCAATGAAGGATTACGTCTTCGAGGTCGAAGGCTCTGACTGGTCCGATGGCTGGGGGACCGGCGCGCCCCAGACGGGCTTGCAGGGACATCGGCGCAACCTTTTCGGCTTCAAGCAATCTGTCGGACGCGGAGGCGGGGCCGACAATCCGGGCGCCTTGGGGCCGGCTGGCACGCTGCATGTGCCGCTTGAGACCCATGCGCGCCTTCTGCTCGAATTTGTCGATCCGGCCAGCAGGCTGATCACACCCGCCATGCGCACCCGCCTCTTCGCCCCATGGCCAGATGAGACGGCCGTCTACGCGATGGGATGGGGCGTTCAGGATGACGCGGTAGCCGGCCGCGTCTATGCCCATGCCGGCTCGAACACAGCGTGGCTGTCACGCGCCGTACTCCTTCCCGAATTCGACGCTGTCATCGTCGTCAACAGCAATGAATTCACGGATGCGAGCCGCGCTGCGACGGATGCGGTCGTCACGTCGGTAAGCCAAAAGCTCGCTGGCGCAGACTAGCACTCAGGCCGGTGTGACTTTAGTCACGTGCCCGTCCGAGCGGTTGAGGAGTGTCGCCTGCCCGCCAGGCCAGGTCTGCAGCCTGGTCACCATCCCGGAGGAAGACGGGCTACCACCGAATAGGGCCTCTGACTCGCAACAAAGCCAGGCCAGCGGAGCCGCCTCGGTTGCTGCCGCGCCCGCCTCGTCAATCGCAGACATGATGGCCTTGATCACGTCTCGCGGCGGATAGATCAGAAAGACAGAGTGATAGACAACCGTCAGTCCGGTCTTCGGGCGCGCGGCGAGTTTGCGGCTCACCCAGTCCAGCGCATCAGCCTTCTCAACGCTGACGCCTGTCTGTCGCGCAAGCTCGATCGCTGCATCCAGCCGGGCGAGCCGCTCAGCCTGGTCTGGCCAGACATAGGATCTCAGGCGAAGCTTCTGGTCCGGATCGCTGATATCGATTGGATTGAGATCGCACGCTGCGCGGCTCGCGACTTCAGGGCTGGCATCAAGATGAGCCGGCGGCGGTGCCTGCCAATCAGTCCTGATGACGACACCGCTCTCTGGCTCCCGCCGCAGCTGCCACTTGTCGGTTGCATAGGAAAAGCGATCCCAATTCTGGTTGAGGCCAGCACTCGCGCCAAGCTCAAGAAGATGCATCGGCATCTCAAACCGCGCGGCCAGCTCCAGGAAGCCCGGCAGCATGGCGATGCTGCGCCGCGTTTCATTGGTCTGCGGCGCGCGCTCGATGAAGCGTTTGGCCGAGTCGGTATTTGACTGCAGCCATTGGCGCGCCAGGGGCCATATCCGGTCAATCGACCAGTCCGGTTGGGCGGCGGGATACTCAGCGCCGAGCACCTCTGCAGCGCCGCTCAACACCGCGTGGTGGAGAAAACCTGTGAGCCGAAGTGCCAGCGCATCCTTGCGCGGGCTGCCCGGCCAGTCTGCGGTCAGGCGATAGATCACGCCGCCCGCGTCGAAGTCGCCGGCAAAGGCGAGACAGAGATCCGCCGTCAGCGGCGAGCCAAGCGCCCGGCACCAGCCCGCCTGCTCACGGAAGTGATCGACAACGGCAGACGGCCCGGGCAATCAGCTGGCAATCGCCGGGCGTCTAGGCGCGCTCGACACACATGGCGATGCCTTCGCCGCCGCCGATGCAGAGCGAGGCGACACCTTTCTTCACATCACGATCTTCCATCGCAGCCAGTAGCGTCACGAGGATACGCGCACCGGAAGCGCCGATCGGATGACCCATCGCGCAGGCGCCGCCATGCACATTGACGATGTCATGCGAAAGGCCGAGCTCTTTCATCGCGATCATCGGGACGACCGCAAAGGCCTCATTGATCTCCCAGAGACCCACTTCGTCCTTGCTCCAGCCGGCTTTTTCGAGGGCCTTCTTCATGGCCGGCACGGGCGCTGTCGTGAAGTATTCCGGCTCGTGCGCATGGCTTGAGGAAGAGACGATCTTCGCGATCGGCTTGAGGCCGCGCTTTTCGGCTTCGGACTGTGTCATCAGGACGAGCGCTGCAGCGCCGTCGGAGATTGCAGACGCATTGGCCGCTGTCACCGTGCCGTCCTTGTTAAAAGCGGGGCGAAGGGTCGGGATCTTGTCCGGGCGCGCCGTGCGTGGCAGCTCATCTGTATCTACGGTCACATCGCCCTTGCGGGTTTTCATCGTCACGGGCGTGATCTCGCGCTTGAACTTGCCGTCCTCGGTGGCTTTCTGGGCCCGGGCGAGTGTTTCCAGCGCATAGGCGTCCTGCTGCTCGCGGGTGAACTGGTATTCGCGCGCGATCATGTCCGCGAAATTGCCCATCGGTCCGCCTGCATAGGCGTCTTCGAGGCCATCGGTTGCCATGTGGTCTTTCATGCCGGTCGCGCCGTATTTGTGACCCTTGCGCATGTCGACCAGATGCGGCGCATTGGTCATCGATTCCATGCCGCCGACGACGATGACATTGGCATTGCCGGCTGCGATGGCATTGGCGCCCATCACGGCCGCCTGCAGCCCGGAGCCGCACATCTTGTTGATCGTGGTTGCCTCGGTTCCCTTGTCGAGACCGGCCTTGATGGCGGCCTGGCGCGCAGGCGCCTGGCCCTGACCGGCGGGCAGGCAGTTGCCCATGATGATCTCATTGACTTCATCTGAGCCAAGCTTTGCTTCGTCAGCGGCCGCCTTTACGGCAAGAGAGCCAAGCTCATTTGCAGAGAGGCCTGAAAGGTCCCCCAGCAAGCCACCCATCGGGGTGCGTGACATGCCTACAATTACTATGGGATCCTGAGCCATCTGTTCCTCCGCGGCTATGCTGAATATCGAGTGGGAGATGTGCGCTTCCGTGGACGCAGCGTCAAGGCCTCGCCCAATGATGGCTTTTCAATTTCACCAGCTCGCAGACGCTGCGTGAGCGCTTGTGCCGGCTTTCCATTGCGGCCAAGGTATCGCGAAAGAAACACACCAAGGGAGACTGTCCATGTCGCAATCCGTACCCGCCAAGGGCCGGCAGCTGAGAACCCTCGTCAAGTCCTCCGGCGAGCTGGAACTCTCGCTCGAAGACGTCGATATCCGCGAGCCGAATGATGACGAAGTGATCGTGCGCGTCGAGGCGACACCGATCAACCCGTCCGACCTCGGCCTGCTTGTCGGGGCGGCGGACCTCTCGACGCTCAAGGCGGCGGGAAGTGCCGACCGGCCTGTGCTGACGGCGGACATCCCCGAACCGGGCATGCGGGCGATGCAGGCGCGCGTCGATCAGTCCCTGGCTGTCGGCAATGAAGGCGCCGGCACAGTCGTGGCGGCGGGCAAGTCAGACGCTGCGCAGGCACTGCTCGGAAAGACAGTGACAGCGCTGGGCGGCGAGTTCTATGCCGACTACCGCATCCTGAACGTGGCGCAGGTCATGGCCCTGCCGGAAGATGCGACAGCGCGCGAAGGCGCCTCCTGCTTCGTCAATCCGCTGACCGCACTCTCCTTTCCTGAAACCATGCGCATGGAAGGCCACAAAGCGCTCGTGCATACAGCGGCAGCGTCAAATCTTGGCCAGATGCTGAACAAGATCTGCATCGCCGACGGCGTGCCGCTGGTGAACATCGTGCGCAAGCCGGAGCAGGAGAAAATTCTGCGCGATCTTGGAGCAAAATACGTCCTGAATTCGAGCTCAGATGGCTTCATGAGCGATCTGATTGATGCGCTGGCTGAGACGGGGGCCACGCTGGGCTTCGATGCAATTGGCGGCGGCAGGCTCGCCGGCCAGATTCTGACGGCGATGGAGGCGGCGGCGTCGCGCGGGTCCGAATATAGCCGCTACGGCTCGGCCTCTCCGAAACATGTCTACATCTATGGCCGCCTCGATGTCAGCCCGACCATGATTCCCCCAGGGGTCGGCATGGCGTGGAGCACAGGCGGCTATCTGCTCACCTATTTCCTTCAGAAAATCGGCGCAGAGGGCCGGGCCAAACTGCGCAACCGCGTGATGAGCGAGCTCAAGACGACGTTTGCGAGCCATTACACAGATGAGATCTCGCTCACCGAAGCGCTCGATCCGGAAACGCTGAAGACCTACAACGCCAAGCGCACAGGCGAGAAATTCCTGATCAATCCGACGCTATAGTTGCGGGGAAATTTCGAGGCCGCGCCCCTATCGAGCGCGGCCTCATTGCCTTTTCAGGCTCAGCTTCCCAGCGCGCTTTCGATGTCGGCCGTGAGGGTCTCGTCCATCGGCTTTACCGATGAGGGATAGGCTTTCAGGACCTCGCCGGACTTGCCGACCAGAACTTTATGAAAGTTCCATTTGGGCTCTGCCGCATCGCCGAGCTCCGCTTTCGCGACCTGCCAGAATTGGTGCTGCTCCGGGCCGACAGCATGGGCCTTGGACGTCAGCGGAAAATCGACCCCGAAATTGATCTCGCAGAAGGTCTTGATCTCCTCCTCGGTGCCGGGCTCCTGACCGCCAAAATCATTTGACGGCACACCAAGCACGGTAAAGCCCTGCGGCTCATATGTGTCGGAAAGTGCCTGCAGGCCTTCATACTGCGGCGTGTATCCGCACTTCGAGGCGGTGTTCACCACGAGGACAACCTTGCCGTCAAAGCTTGACATGGGCAGCGGCGCCCCGTCGATAGAGGTGAAGTTTACATCGCTTACGCTGGCACTCATCGCAGCCTCTCCTTGCTGAGCTGGACCCTCGGCGAACGCGGTTTCACCGGGAATGTTTACCGCGCCTGAGGCGGCTAGAAGGATGGCGAGGGTCAAATGGCGCATGGCTGGAAGCTCCAATAATCAGGTTTCGTAAGATAGACCGCCGCGCGCCCGCGCCAAGGCCTAGCGCACGCGAACCGGGTCAACGTCGTCAAGCTGCACAGCGCGGTCGATGATATCGATCAGTTCGTCATCGATCTCGCTCTCAGACCGGATCTTTACATGGCGCAGCTGCTTGCCCGTGCCTTCGATCCGGCCGAGATAGTGTTCGGCCAGCCGGGCGCCTGACCAGAGCTGGAGGTTACAATGGCGCGCGTGGGCGATCACCGAGAATATCCGCTCATGGCCGAACCAGCACGGAGAGCCCCAGGCGAGCGTCGCCTTCAGACCTGGATGTTGCGCGACGATAGCATCGCCCATCGCGACGGCGACTGTCTTCATCGGCCCGTCCAGTTCGTCAAAATAGGTCTGGACCGCCTTCGGCATCGGCATTGCTCAACCCTCCCCAGAGTTCCGCATGGCCAAATGAAACCCAATCGTTGGAGGTTTGTGAAGACGGAAAATAGACGAACGCCGGATAAATTTAGCACGCACACGGATTATCCGCACAAGAAAGGGCCAGCCATATTGCCGGCCCTTCCCTGGATTTTTTGCTAACATTCAAGGCCTACCAGATGCGGATACGTTCCTCCGGCGGGATGTAGAGCGCATCGTCGGGCGTCACATCAAAGGCCTCGTACCACTCGTCGAAATTCCGCACGATGCCGTTGACGCGGTAATAAGGCGGCGAATGGGGGTCCGTCAGTAGACGCTGGCGGAGCGCATCATCGCGGTACTTCGCCCGCCAGACTTGCGCCCAGGCCATGAAGAAGCGCTGGTCACCGGTCAGACCGTCAAGAACAGGTGCCTCTTCGTCTGCGCTGATTTCGCCGTCGCCATTCTCATCAAGGCTCAGCTTGTACGCCTTGTAGGCCATGGAAAGCCCACCAAGGTCGCCAATATTTTCGCCAAGCGTCAGGCGGCCATTGACGCAGGTCTCACCCTCATCAATCGGGCAGTAGGCATTGTACTGTTCGACAAGCGCGTCGGTCAGAGCCTTGAAGGCCGCCTCGTCCTCGTCCGTCCACCAGTTGCGCAGCACACCGTCGCCATCGGATTTCGCGCCCTGATCATCAAAGCCGTGACCCATCTCATGACCGATCACACCGCCAATGGCGCCATAATTGATCGCAGGGTCAGCCGAGATATTGAAGAAGGGCGGCTGCAGGATGGCTGCCGGAAAGACGATCTCGTTCCGGTTCGGCGAATAGTACGCGTTCACCGTCTGCGGCAGCATGAACCATTCCGTCTTGTCGATCGGCCCGCCGAGCTTCGACAGCATATCCTCAAAACCCCAGCGGTTGGCTTCCATATCATTGGTGAAAGCGTCGCTGCCGGCTGCGAAATCATCATAGGTCTCGAATTTCTCGGTATAGCCGATCTTCGGCGTGAATTTTGCGAGCTTGTCGTAGGCTTCAGGCTTCGTCTCGTCGCTCATCCAGTCAATTTCGCGCAGATTGTCAGCCATCGCCTTGCGGAGATTTTCAACCAGCTCGTCCATGGCCGCCTTGTTTTCTGGCGGGAAATAGTGCGCCGCATAGACCTTGCCGACACCCTCGCCGAGCGCGCCTTCAACTGATTGCACGCCGCGCTTCCAGCGCTCGCGCTGTTCTTCCTGTCCATTCAGCAGCTTGCCATAGAGGTCGAAGGTTGCCTCATCGATCTTTGCAGGCAGAACATCGGACCGGTTCGACAGGAAGTGGGCTGCCGAATAGGCCTTCCAGGTCTCAAGCGGCTCGCTCGCCATCAGATCCAGAATGCCGACAATGCCGCCGCCAGAGATCTCGGCGAGCTGTTCGCCCGTCAGGCCGTACTCCTCGATCTCGTCAGCTGTCGGCGCGAGTTGGCGCACCACGAATGCATCCTCTTCGCCGAGCCCCATTTCCTCGAGAACCGTCGCCACCGGGAAGTTCGGTTCCAGCGCGACCAGCTCTTCGCGCGAGAGCTTGTTATAGGTCAGGCTGCGGTTGCGGCTGATCGTGCGGTCCCACTGCGCTTCGGCGATCTTGTGCTCGAGATCGTAGACCGCATTGGCCCACTGCGCAGGATCAGGATATCCCGCCTCGCCCAGCAGCAGCGCGAGATACTCTTTGTAGGCTTCGCGATATTCGAGGTTCTTTTCGGTGTCCTCAAGATACATGTCGCGGTCAGGCAAGCCGAGGCCGCCCTGCGTCAGGTAGAAAATATAGTTTTCAGTATCCTTGGAGTCGACATCGACCCAGCCGGCCACGGGAGAGGAAAAGCCCGGCGCGGCAAAGATTTTCGCGAGGTCTTCCCGCGTCGAGACGGCGGCGATCCGGTCAAGATATGGCTGGGCGGGCGCAATGCCCGCAGCCTCGATGGCATCTGTATCGAGATAGGCATTGTAATACGCGGCAATCTTACCTTCGAGGGTCGCCGGATCCGGCTCTGCTTCAGCGAGATCATCAATGATGAAGCGGACGCGCTGTTCTGATTTCTCGCGTAGCAGGCTGAATGAGCTGTAATTGGTACGATCGGCCGGAATCTCGAATTCGTCATACCAGGTGCCATTCATGTGGGCGAAGAAATCGTCGCCCGGACGCACAGCGGTGTCCATGGAGGCAAGGTCGATGCCGAAATCGCCCCAATCATCCCTGGATACCGTAACCACTTCCCTTTCCTCTACGGGTGGCTCCACCACTGCCACAGTTTGTGTTTCTTCAACGGGGGCATTCGTCGTACAGGCCGCCAGCACAGCCAAAGCTGTTCCGGCAAGGAAAAGTGATCGCATTAAAGGTCTCCTAAGGGGTAAATTTTCACTCGTTCGAGTCTGTTTAAGGCACAGGCTAGCTGAATGCAGCCCATTTGCTGCAGCTTTTATTCTGCAGGCTGTGGCCGGCCGCCCTGGCTGGTGCCGATAAGTTCTTCCTCATCGATATGCACATCGCCCTCATAGGATTCACCAATCTGGCGATAGGGCCGTCCGCCCCAGCTCCAGCGGAAAATCCGGCCCACTTCGCAGCCGACGGCATAGAGCGCTGGCACCATGAGCAGCGAAACAAAGAGTGCGAACGCCACCGCAGAGCCGAGTGAAACCACCATCGGCTTCAGGAACTGGGCCTGTACCGACTGTTGAGAGATCATTGGCAAAATGCCGACAAAAGTCGTGACCGAGGTCAGCAGCACGGGGCGGAAGCGCGAGACGCCAGCATCAACGATGGCCTGGAGGGCGCCTGCCCCTTGGTCCCGCCTTCGGTTGATATAGTCGACCAGAACAAGGTTGTCGTTGATCACGACACCTGCTGCCGCGCCGATGCCAAACATCGAGAACATCGCCATCGGAACCCCAAAGGCGGCATGTCCAAACACCGCGCCGGCAAAACCGAACGGGATCGCCATCATCAGCAGGACGGGCTGGGTATAGGACTGGAAGGCAATCGCCAGCAGAACGTACATCATCACGAAGGCGATGATGTAGAGCCGGTTGATGTCGGCGAAGAACTCCGCTTCAGACTCGGCAGAGCCCACGGCGCCGCGCGTCAGTTCCGGATACTTCTTGTTGAATTCCGGCCAGAAGTTCTGCTCCATCTCCTGCGAGATGACATCACGCGTGCCGTCGCCAACGAGATCGGCGAACACGGTCACGGACCGGAGGCGCTCACGGCGCAGGATACGGTTGACGCCCGGTTCGAACGAGATCTCCGCCAGCTGCAGCACGGGAATTTCGCGTCCGTCGCTTGTGCGGATGCGCAGATCGCGCAGGCTATCAATCGAGCGGCGTGTCTCTTCAGGATAGCGAACGCGCACTTCGACATCTTCCCCATCGCGCGGCAGGCGCTGCACCAGTTCGCCATAATAGGCCTGACGGATCTGGCGGGTCACATCTGCCAGGGTGATGCCGAGCGCGGTCGCGCCGGGCTTCAGCTCAACGCGGATTTCTTCGGCGGCAGAGGAGAGATTGTCGCCGATATCATAGGTCTGGTCATAGCTGGACAGCTGCTCCTTCACCTCATCTGCAGCCCGGCGAAGAAGGTCCAGATCGTCATGATTGAGCGCGAACCGGATCGAATTGTCGGACTGGTTGATCGTGAAGGAGAAGTTCACTTCCTCGGCATCGGGAACATCGCCGAAAGCTGTACGCAGGGTCTGTGTGATTTCCTTGGAGCTCACACCCGTGGGACGGTTTTCGGCGCTCATGAGCCCAACCCAGGCCTGAACATTGCCTTCCGTCGCCACAATCGAGGTTCCGGGAATCATGGGCTCAGTCAGCTGTGGGTATTTCCGCTGAAGTTCGGCTTCCGCTTGCTCAATGGCCAGGCGCAACTGGTCACGCACCTGTAGCGAACGCGACTGCGGCGAGCCGTCGGGTAGATCGATTTCGACCTGGATCAGGTCATTCTCGATCTCCGGCATGAAGGAGAAAGGCACAATACCCGTCTGGAGCAGCATGACCGCCCATACGAACATCGAGACGAACACAGCAACGGTCACATAGCGGAGGCGCACAGCCGCCTCGAGCAGGGGCTTGTAGATCTTGTTGGCAAAGGTCAGCAGGCTGTCTGCGATCGTCTGCTGCAGTTTCAGCAGCTTGCCAACCGGACCGTCAAACTTCTGCGGCTCCATATGGGCAAGGTGCGCCGGCAGGATCAGAAGCGACTCAATGAGGGAGAAGGTCAGCGCCGCGATGACCACATAGGAAATCTGAGCGGTAAACTGGCGCTCTGGTCCCGGCAGGAGCATCCATGGCGCAAACATGATCATGGTCGTTATGACGCCGAAGATCACAGGCTTCAGAACGAGCTGCGCGCCGACAGTTGCCGCATCGAGGCCTTCTCGCCTGCCGCTCTCGACTTCCTTGTGAATATTCTCACCGACAATGATGGCGTCATCGACGACAACGCCGATCACCAGCAGCACCGCAAACAGAGACAGGAAGTTCAGGGAAACACCGAACAATGGCAGGATCAGCATGCCGCCCGCAAATGCGGTTCCGATCCCGATCGTCACCCAGAACGCCACAGCGGGGCGCAGGAAGAGGATCAGAATAATGAGCACGAGGATCATCCCCTGCGTCGCTGCAGAGCTGATCGTGGCCATGCGGCCTCTGTAGACTTCGGAATCGTCAAACAGGAGATCGAGCGTGAGCCCGCCCGGAAGCGCGTCCGGCCCACTGCCGCTATTTGCGCGCTCCATATATTCCTTGATGGCATCGGAATAGGCGACGATGTCCATCTTCTCCGGCTGGCCGATCATGATGAAGGCGGTCGGATCACCATTATGCGTGGCGTCGAGGTCGAAATCGACGAACCCGTCAACAACGGTAGCGATATCGCGAATACGGATCGTGCCGCCGCCAACCGACTGGCGCACGATGATGTTCTCGAAGTCGGCCTGTGTATCGGCCAGCTGGCGAGCCTGGACGGCGACCGAACCTGTGTCAGTGCGCATCGTGCCGCCGGAAGAGTTAAGCGATGAATTGCGCACCGCATTGGCGACCTCGGAGAAGGTCAGATTATACCGGCGCAGCGCTTCTTCGGAGACCTCGATGGAGACCTGCTCGCCAAGCACGCCGTTCACTTCCGCCAGCTCCCCGCCGTCGATCAGCGCGATCGCGTCACGGGCTTCTTCTGCATAATATTTCAGCGTCTTTCGGTCGACATCGCCGTGAAGGGCGAGGCCCATATACTGGTTGTTGGCGCGCCAGCGAGTAACTTGCGGCGGGAAACTCGCTTGCGGCAAATTGGAAATCGTATCGACCCGGCGTTTCACTTCGTCGACGAACTCATCGATTTCGATGTCGAGCTCGGACTCCATATTGATATAGCCAACGCCTTCGCGAGCGACGCCTGTCAGGCGTTTCAGCCCGTCAATATCGGCGACGACCTCTTCGAGGCGGACGACGATCTGGTCCTCGACATCCTGCGGCGAGGCGCCCGGCCAGGCGATCGACACCGTTGCGCCGTTAAAGTCAGCCGATGGAAACGCCTCTTTCTCCAGACTGAGGAAACCAAACGTGCCGCCCAGAAAGGCGATCACCATGAGCAGGTTTGCTGCAATCGAATTGCGGGCCCACCAGGCGACTATGCCGTTCATTGTGAAGCTCCTTCAACGTCGCCTGAAGCCAGGGCCGCGCCGTCAGCGGACTCTGGTTCGGCATCGATTTTCCGGGGTGTTCTGGAAATCAGCTCGCCATCGGGCATACGTTCGACAACCTGAATGTTCATCCCGTCGAACGCCGCCTGGATCGGCGAGACGATGGCAAGTTCGCCCGGTTCGATCCCGGAACTGACATAGGCGCCGGTCTCGTCGCTGAAGACAAGTTCGACCTCGCGGATCTCGAGTTTGCCCGCGGGTCCGTCACCGATGTAGATTTCATCCACGCCCCGCAGTGCAGATCGCGGGACACGCACCACATTCTGGACCTGTTCGCCTTCGACCTCGGCATTTACGAAAAGACCGGGCGCCATGGGGACGCCATTGTCAGAGCCAGTGCCATAGGGATCGCGAAGTTCGGCTATCGCTGTGATGAGACGGGTTTGCGGACTGATCGCCGCCGATGTCCGCACGATCCGTCCGTTCCACTGGCGCGGCTGACCGGCCACGTTTGCCTTGAAGATAACGTCAGGACCTTGCGTCGATTTTGTCTCGGCGAAGGCAAGCGGCAGGCCGACGCGGCCCATCTCCTCGTCAGACAGCGGCAGCGACACCTCGACCACATCGGTCGCGAAGATTGTCCCGAGCGCCTGGCCCGGGCTCACAAACTGGCCGAGATCGGCATTGCGTTCACGGACCCGGCCCGAAAAGGGCGCCGTCACAGCGGTGCGATTGAGCGCCAGTTGCGCATCGGCGAGCTGTGCCTTGGCGGAATCGAGTGACGCGCGTGCTTCGGCAAGTTGCGGCTCGCGGCGCGCCAGCGGGCTGGTATTGGTAATGCCAAGCTCTTCCAGATCCTGAATGGCAAGCTCGGCTTCGGCCTCTTCGCGGGCCAGGCGCTGTTCTGCCGAGGCCACACCGGACTGGGCGCGGACAATCGCAAGACGGTAATCTTCGGCTTCGAGACGCACCAGGACCTGGCCTTCACGGATGAAGCCGCCATCGATGAAATCGGGCGATACAAAGGAGATCCGGCCGGAGATCTGCGGCGCGACGATGATCTGGCGTTGCGGCTGCACTTCGCCTTGCGCACTGACGGTCAACTCGAGGTCTGTCAGCTCGGCCGCTTCAGCAAAAACCGAAAGACCGCGCGCCTGTTCTTCAGCCTTCTCTGGCTGGGGCTTCAGCATCTGCATCAGGAAAAATCCGCCGGCGACAAGCACGGCGAGGACGATGACAGGCATAAGCAGAGCAAGAATACGTTTCATGGGAGGTCTCGGTCTCTATGGCACGATTATATCAGAATTATCGGATCCCGGCTCTCCCGGAATCCCGCCGCCCAGTGCCAGATGGAAAGCGATACGGTTCGAAATGCGCGCAGAGCGCGCGGCAATAAGGTTACTTTCGGCATTCAGTCTACGTGTCTGGGCATCGATCAGATTGAAGATGGTGACCAGGCCGCTGGAATATTGCCGTGTGGCGATTTCTTCAGCTTCTCTCGCCTCTACCAGCGCGCGCATCTGCGCATCGACCTGCTGGGCAAGAAGCGTGTCAGCGGCAAGCGCATCCTCGACCTCGCGCCAGGCCTGCAGGGCCGTGGAGGCGTAATTGGCAACCGCAATCTCCGCATTGGCGATCGCAGCATCACGGTCTGCCCTCAGCGCCCCGCCATTGAAGACAGGCTGGGCGAGACTTGCAATCGCATTGGCTGCGATCCGCGTCGGGTCGAACAGGTCAGACAGATCGGTTTCATTTGCCGTCAGAGACCCTGAGAGCGACAGACTCGGCAGAAGCGCAAGACGGGCCTGCTCGGCGCGAAGGCCTGCAGCGACCACACGGGCCTCATCGGCGGCCACATCGGGGCGGCGCGCCAACAGCATGACGGGCGTGCCGGCCGCTTCAATCGGTTCAAGGTCTGGCAGTGCGGCTGGCGCATCGATTTCATTGGCCGGGTAGCGACCAAGCAGGATTTCGAGACGGCGCACGGCATTGCCGCTGGCCAGACGGCGCGCAGCAATTGCCGCTTCGGCCGTGGCAACCGCGCTTCTGGCTGTGCGCACATCAAGCGCATTGGTCAGCCCGCGCGCAACCCGGCGCTCTGTCAACTCAAGGATGCGCTGGCGCGCTTCATAGGTCTGGACCGCCACCCGCTCCTGCGCGAGCGCCTCATTCAGATCTGTCCAGGCAATTGCTGTCTGGGCGGCGAGCGATAATTGTGCGGCAGCAAGGTCTGCCTGGCTGGCCACGAGATCTGCTTCAGCTGCCTCAATGCCGGCGCGCAGCCGTCCCCAAAGGTCGGCCGTCCAGGATGCATCGGCGCGCAAGCCGTAAGTCGGGTCGGTGAACCGCTCATCGGCCGATTCAACATAAGTGGAGGTGACGCCGGCCGAGCCGCCTACCGATACATTCGGCAGCGAACGGCCGTACACACTGCGCGCCTGGGCGCGGGTCGCCTGGACGACAAAATAGCGCGCGCGAAGACTGGGATTGGCGCGCAGGCTTTCCGCCACGAGCGCCTCCATCACCGGATCGTTGAACTGTGTGATCCAGTCGGCACGCGGCAATTCTCCGGCCACCCCGGCGGCAGACCATGTCTCAGGCGCATCGGCCGCAACCGGGAATACCTCGATCGGGTCACCACTCACGCCGGAGACAGTGCTACAACCGGCGAGCACCATAAGTCCCAGGATGGCACTTTGCTTCTTCATACGACCCTCATTCCATTCAGTCCGTGATCTACGAGCCGATTAGTCGACTGTCAACAAAAAATTATCGAAAATCAATATACGACTGCTTTGTCTGCTTTTGGACCACAAATGGGTTGATAATCTGTAGAGAAACAGCTCCAACGCTGAGTTTACCCATGGAATGCGTCCTGCCGGACACAGTATGAGACAGGTTTGAAAGCGAATGCCTTCGACAGAACGCGATGCCCCTCGGACCTCCACACGCCGTCCAGAACGCGCCCGTGATTTCGTCGTCCT
This sequence comes from Henriciella sp., assembly GCF_049649345.1. Taxonomy (GTDB): domain Bacteria; phylum Pseudomonadota; class Alphaproteobacteria; order Caulobacterales; family Hyphomonadaceae; genus Henriciella. Next base: position 14,938 of record NZ_JBARZC010000157.1, read on the forward strand.
TACACTGGCTGGCTGCGCGCTCCTGCTGCTTCTGATTGCTTCAGGCGCGCTCGGCTGGATTGAGGGGCTGACAGCAGCCATGGTCCTTTCGGCCGGGACGCTTGCTTATTTCGTCGGCTCCGTCCCGCCCGAACGCATTCAGGAAGAGACGGTCGCAGCGAAATCGGCTGAACAGACGGTGCAGGAATCGGTTCGCACAATGATCAGCGCCCTGCCCGTGCCAGCCTTTCATATCACGCCGGACAACCGGGTGGACGCCTTTAATTCGCACGCCCGGCGCCTGTTCCGCATGCCCGAGGCGACAGGGGCGCTGAAATCTGTCGTCATCCGCCAGCCAGACCTGCTGACAGCGACGGACCGCGTCGCGCAGACTGGCGCCAGCGAGCGGATCGAGTTCATGTCGGGCGAAGGCGACGAGCTGTGGCTCGCTCATCTCACACAGGGGATTATGGCCCACAGCGTCTTCGTTTTCCTGGAAGACCGCACGGCCGTCCACCGCGCCGAGCGCGCCCGGGCTGACTTCCTCGCCAATGCCAGCCATGAGCTGAGAACGCCGCTGACCGCCCTTGCCGGCTTCATCGAGACCATGCGCGGCCCGGCCAATAATGACCGCGAATCCTGGGATGGGTTCCTTGAGATCATGCACCAGCAGACAGACCGGATGCGCCATCTGGTCTCCGACCTTCTGTCACTGTCGCGGATCGAGTTCAGCGAACACAGGGCGCCCGAATCGGTGATCGATCTCAGCGAAGTGCTGAGCCAGACCGTGCTCGCGCTCCAGCCCATCGCGGCCGAGCGCTCGATCCATCTCTCCCTCGACGGCCTCGGCGAGGCCGTTCCGATCACGGCCAAATGGGATGAGATCGCCCAAGTGATCCAGAACCTCGTCAGCAATGCGCTCAAATATTCGCCCGAAGGCGGCACGGTCAGGGT
>NZ_JBARZC010000158.1:0-1576 GCF_049649345.1 Henriciella sp.
GGGCCGATTCCTGCGGGGCATAGGCGAACTGCGCGCGCCAGAGGGCCGGATCGGTGTCGAGCGAGGCGACATCATCCACCAGAATACGGCCCGATTGCGGGTCGAACAGGCGGAGCGCGAGGCGGAAGACGGTCGACTTGCCGGCGCCGGATGGGCCGACAAGCGCAACGAATTCGCCGGGTTTCACATCGAGGCTGAAATCCTTCAGCGCCGGCAGGTCGGCCTCGCCATAGGTGAAATCGACCTTGTCGAAGACGAGGTGGCCCTCATGCTCACTGGCGGTCGGCAGGATGGTCTCGGGCGCACGGATCTCGGGTGTTTCCTTCAGGATTTCGGTGGCGCGGTCAGCGGCGCCTGCCGCGCGCATCACCTCGCCCCAGACCTCTGCCAGCATGCCGAAGCCTGAGCCGGCATAGAAGGCATAGAGGATCATCTGGGTCAGCTCGCCCGGGGTCATGGTGCCATTGGCCACAGCGCGGGCGCCGAGCCACAGAATGCCGACCATGCCGCCAAGCAGCATGACAGAGACGGCGAGGATCATGAAGCTGCGGGCCGTGATGCGTCTGAGGGCGGCCTTGAAAACCGCCTCGGCTGCAGCGGAGAATGAGGTTTCGCGATGTTTCTCCTGGCCATAGGCCTGAACAAGTTCGATGGCATCGAGCGCTTCAGACGCCTCGGCGCCGGCTTCTGCGAGCTTGGTCTGCGCGGTATTGGAGGCGCCCCGGATGATCCGGCCGATAATCAGGACCGGGAACATGGCGAGCGGGATCATTAACAGAAGCGTGCCGCCAAGCTTCCAGTTGGTGACCAGCATCATGATGATCGCGCCCACGGTCGACAGGATGGTGCGGGTGGCGAGCGAAGCCGAGGAGCCAAGGAAGGTCTCGATCAGGGAGACATCGGCTGTCAGGCGCGAGACCGCTTCGCCGGAGCGGATATTGGCGTGGAAGCGCGGGCTGAGGCTGAGCAGTTTGGCATAAAGGTCCGTGCGCAAATCTGCGGCGACGCGTTCGCCAAAGCGCGAGACGAAATAGAAGCGCAGCGCAGAGAGGATGCCCATGGCGACGGCGGCGGCAAGAACATAGAAAAAGTAGCGGTCGATCGTGTCGAGAAGCTCTGCCCCGCTGCGCCCGCCCTGCCCGGCATCGACGGCCTGGCCGAAGAGGAGCGGGATGGTGAGCGCGGCCATCGTGCTGACGACGAGGAAGACGGCCGCGATCAGGACGAGGCCGATATGGCGTTTTACATAAGGCCACAGAAGAGCAAGCGGCTTCAGGGTCCGCGCCTTGGGGCGGTCCTCGCCTGCACGCTGCGGCCCGGTCTCCCGGCGGTCGTCGACGACGGTTTCTGTTGTCTGGCTCATCCCATTACACCTTGATTGCGTCGGCCCCCTTGCGGGACTGGTCTCAATCTACTAAGACCCCGCTTTCCGAATTTCACAGAGGCCAAACCGCGCAGGGACAGGCCGCTGACGCAAGGACTAGAGACGATGAAAGCCGAAGGCCATCCCGATTACCACTTCATCACAGTCGTTATGACAGACGGCACGGAGTATCAGACCCGCTCTACCTATGGC
>NZ_JBARZC010000159.1:0-2936 GCF_049649345.1 Henriciella sp.
GCCGTAACCGATCTTGCGCCAGAGAATGTCGGTATCGAGGATGATGCCGCGCTTCTCCGGCGGATAGGCGCCGACACGCTGCAGCACGGCAAAGGCGAACATGGCCAGCACCAGGAGCTGCATCTGCGTGAGGATATGGTCTGCCGTATAGGGCTCGTAGCGCATTGTGTACGGGTCATCGGCATAGGGCAGGATCGAGTAGAGCCAGTCAAAGCCGAAGCCCGGAATGAAGGCCGGCAGGCCGACGCCGATACAGATGAAAGCTGCCGCCGCCATGGCGAGCAGCATGTTGAACGGCGCTTCCTTCGGCCGCTTGCCGCTATCATGCCCGAAGAAGGCGAAATACGGGATCTTGATGCCTGAATGCTCGAGCACACCTGCCGAGGCAAAGAGCAGCATCAGCCACGGGATCAGCGCGCCGATACCTGCGACAGCGCTCATGGTGAGCGACTTGGACACAAAGCCCGAAAAGAGCGGGAAGGCCGAGATCGAGGCCGCCCCGATGAGGCAGAACAGCGTCGTCCACGGCATGGTGCGGTAGAGCCCGCCAAGCTCAGTCGCCTTGGCCGTCCCACAGCGATAAAGCACCGCTCCCATGCTCATGAAGAGCAGCGACTTGTACATGATGTGGCAGAAGGCGTGCGCCGCTGCGCCGTTGAGCGCCAGCGGCGTGCCGACCCCGATTGCGCAGACCATGAAGCCGAGCTGGTTGTTGAGCGAGAAGGAGAGCACTTTTCGAAGATCATTCTCCACCACGGCGAAGAAGACCGGATAGACCGTCATGATCGCGCCGATCCATATGAGGCTCGGCTCGCCAGCAAAGGTTCGCGCCAGCGCATAGATGGCGAGCTTGGTGGTAAACGCGGACAGCACCACTGTGCCGGTCACCGTCGCCTTCGGGTAAGCATCCGCCAGCCAGGTGTGCAGGAAGGGGAAGCCGGCCTTGATGCCAAAGGCGAGGAAGACCAGCAGCACGCCCGGATTGCCAAGCTCCAGTGCGCGTATGCTCATATCGCCTGTGTCGAAATAGATTTGCAGCGCGCCGAACAGCAGCAAGACGCCGGAGAGCACATGCAGGCCGAGATAACGCATTCCTGCCTTGTAGGCCGCGCGTGTGCCCGACTTGAAGATCAGGAACACCGACGTCACCGCCGTCAGCTCCCAGAAGATAAACAGGCTGATGAAATCGCCACAGAAACAGGCCGCCACGGCCGCGCCCATATAGGACATCGCCATGGAGTCCTCGAGTTGGCTGTCATTGTGCAGCGCATAGACGGCGTTGATCAGCGCCGCGATCAGGAAGGCGAGACCGAAGATGAAGGATAGCGAGTCAACGCGGTAGAGCACCATGTCGAAACCAAGCATGCCGAGCGTCGCAATGTCTGTTTCGCGCGGCGCGGCCAGCAGCATGAACAGCGCCACGACCGGCGCAGCGAGCGCAAGTCCCTGCCGCACGCGCTGGATCGGTGTCACACCGGCAATGAGGCCGGCCAGGATGAGGACAAGGCCCGGATTGATGGAGGCGAGCATCGCGGTCATGGGTGCGGCTCCTCTCCGGCAGGCTCTTCCTCGTCATGATAATAGTCTTCCTCGCGGCGCAGCAGCTTGCCAAGCGGCCAGCCGGCCAGCACGACCAGCGTGAACGAGAAGAAGCCCCACAGGGCGTAGAAAGCGGTGATCGAGTCGATCCCGAAATAGGCATGGCGGAAATGCTCACCCTCGGCGGACGCCGCTTCGAGCAGAACTTCAGCAGCGATCAGCCCGACCGAGACAAGCGCCAGCACGAGAAACACGACGCGCCCGGCCCATGGCTTCGAGGTCCAGCCGAACATGATCTTGGCCGCCGTGCTCGTATGCGTGTCATCGGGCAATTCATGCTCGCCATGATCGGTCAGATGGGGCGGTGTCACATGATCACTCATGGCTGGCCTCCAATGGCTGGCAGAAGGAAGTCGTAGAGCTCGCCCATGAAGAAGAACAGCACGAGCGTGCCGATGGCTGTGAAGACGGGCGCGGCGACGGTGAACATGGGCGCGCCTTCAGGCCGCTTATAGGGCACAGGCTCCGGCGTGCCTTTCGGCGCCATCAGGCCAAGGACGGCGATCGGCAACAGATAGGCGATATTGGCCAGTGAGGAGAAGACCAGCACCCAGGCCACATAGCTATCGCCTGACTCGGCTGAGCCCAGCATGAGAAGCACTTTCGGCCAGCCGCCCGCGAGCGGCGGAATACCGATGATAGAGAGAGAGCCGACCAGGAAGGCGCCAAACACCCAGGGCATGCGCCGCCCCAGGCCGCGCATCTCTGAAATCAGTTTCTTGCCGGTCGCGACATAGATCGCGCCTGCACACATGAAGAGCGTCATCTTGCCGAAAGCATGCGCCGGGATCTGCAGCGCCCCGCCCATCATGCCGGCCTGATTGGCGAGCATGACGCCTGCCGTCACATAGGCCAGCTGGCCGACGGTCGAATAGGCAAGCCGCGCCTTGAGATCATCCTTGGTGAGCGCGACAAGCGAGGCGACGACGATGGTGAAACAGGCAACCCCCAGAACGAAGTCGCGCGCGGGCGTGTCCTTCAGCAAATCATAGCCGAACACATAGAGCCCGACCTTCGCCATGGTGAAGACACCCGCCTTCACAACGGCCACGGCGTGCAGCAGCGCCGAGACAGGCGTCGGGGCGACCATCGCATTGGGCAGCCAGAAATGGACAGGCATAAGCGCCGCCTTGCCGATGCCGAACGCGAACAGGATCAGCAGCGCGCTTGCCACGACGGGCGTGACGCCCTCGACCCCGTACAGCAAGCCACCGGGCACAAAATCCATGCTGCCGGCCAGCGTATAGGTCCAGATAATCGCCACCAGCAGGAGCCCGATCGATGTGGCGAGAAGCGTCATCAGATAGATGCTGGCGCCTCTGAGCGCGGCCTTGTCT
>NZ_JBARZC010000160.1:0-1546 GCF_049649345.1 Henriciella sp.
CTTCTGGAGCATGTCCGTATAGCCGGACTCGTCGAGGATGACCTGCGCCAGCTCGTGATGCCGCATGCCATTGGCCAGCCGGTCGCGCCACATATTGATCTGGTCGATGAAACTGGTGAGCCCGCGCTTGGCCGGCCCTTTTATCTCATCGGTCTGCAGGACCATCGGGGTCAGCGTGAACAGCGAGCGGCCATCCTCACGCGCAAAGAGTTGCAGCTTCTGCAGGCTGGACGCACCAACGCCGCGCTTGGGTTGGTTGACCACGCGCTCGAAGGCGAGGTCGTCATCGGGCGAGCGGATGAGGCGGAGATAGGCCATCGCATCGCGAATCTCAGCGCGCTCGAAGAAGCGCGGGCCGCCGATCACGCGATAGGGAATGCCCAGCATGATGAGCCGCTCTTCAAACAGGCGCATCTGCCAGGACGCGCGCACAAGGATGGCGCAGTCCTCATGCTTGCCGCCCTTGTTCACATAGCTCTCAATGTCATCGCAGATCAGGCGCGCCTCGGCCTCGCCATCCCACAGGCCGCGCACCTTGACCTTGTCAGCATCCGGGTCCGCACTGGCTTCCTCGCCGACATAGAGCGTCTTGCCGAGCCGGCCCTTATTGTAATTGATCACCGATGAGGCGGCCGCGAGAATGTGCGCGGTGGAGCGGTAATTGCGCTCCAGCCGGATGACTTTCGCGCCGGGGAAATCCTTTTCGAAACGCAGGATATTGTCGACCTCGGCGCCCCGCCAGCCATAGATCGACTGGTCGTCATCGCCGACGCAGCAGATATTGCCGGTCCCACGCGCGAGCAGGCGCAGCCAGAGATACTGGGCGACGTTCGTGTCCTGATACTCGTCGACGAGGATGTATTTGAACCGCTTGTGATAGTCGGCGAGGAGGTCAGGGTTTTCCTGGAAGATCGTAATGTTGTGGATCAGCAGGTCACCGAAGTCGCATGCATTGAGGACTTTCAGGCGCGCCTGATAGATCTCGTAAAGCTTGATCGCCTTGCCATCGGCAAAGTTCCAGGCCTCGTCCTGCGGGACTTTGGACGGTGTCAGCGCGCGGTTCTTCCAGCCATCGATGAGGCTGGAGAGATGGCGCGGCGTCCAGCGCTTGGTGTCTATGTTCTCCGCCTCGATGATCTGTTTGCAGAGGCGGATGACGTCATCTGTATCGAGGATGGTGAAGCTTGATTTGAGGCCGGCAAGCTCGGCATGACGGCGCAGGATCTGCGCGCTGATCGAGTGGAAGGTGCCGAGCCAGCGCAGGCCTTCTCCGGCGTCGCCGATCAGCTTCAGCGCGCGCTCGCGCATCTCGCGCGCCGCCTTGTTGGTGAAGGTGACGGTGAGGGTTTGCGAAGGCCAGGCGAGTTTGGACGCAATGATATGGGCGAGCCGGGTGGTCAGGACGCGCGTCTTGCCGGTGCCAGCGCCAGCCAGGACCAGGAGCGGGCCCTCGGTCGTTTCGACCTCCTCGCGCTGCTCGGGATTGAGACCCTCCACATAGTCGGCATTGGCGTCTGGCACAGGCGCGCGGGCAGCGGCCATGTCC
>NZ_JBARZC010000161.1:0-1680 GCF_049649345.1 Henriciella sp.
GAAACCAGCAATGGCTGATTCGGCTTACATTTCGGCGGCCGAAGACGACCGCAAGTTCACGCTGAATTTCGGTCCGCAGCACCCGGCGGCGCACGGCGTTTTGCGCATGATCATGGATCTCGACGGCGAAGTCGTTGAGCGGATCGACAGCCATATTGGTCTGCTTCACCGCGGCACCGAAAAACTGCTCGAATACAAGACCTATCTTCAGGGCCTGCCGTATTTCGACCGGCTCGACTATGTCGCGCCGATGAACCAGGAACATGCCTGGTGCCTTGCGATCGAGCGGCTGCTTGGCATCGAAGTGCCCCGCCGCGCCAGTTTCATCCGGGTTCTTTATTCGGAGATGGGGCGTATCCTGAACCATCTCCTAAATATTACGACGCAGGCGCTCGATGTCGGTGCGCTGGCCCCGATTACGTGGGGATTCGAACAGCGCGAGCAGTTGATGGGCTTTTACGAGCGCGCGTCAGGGTCTCGCATGCATTCGGCGTATTTCCGGCCTGGTGGTGTCCACCAGGACCTGCCGCAGGACCTCATTGACGATATCATGGTGTTTTGTGAGGAGTTTCCCAAGGCGCTCGATCATATCGAAGGTCTGATTACCGAAAACCGCATCTTCAAACAGCGCAATGTGGATATCGGCGTTGTCGACGAGAAGACGATCATGGAATGGGGCTTTTCTGGCGTCATGGTGCGCGGCTCAGGTCTCGCCTGGGACCTTCGACGCTCGCAACCCTATGAAATCTACGACGAAATCCCGGGCGACGTGTTCAAGGTCGTGGTCGGCAACAATGGCGATAATTATGACCGCTATGTCTGCCGCATGGATGAGATGCTCGTCGCCAATGACATCATGAAATGGTGCATCGAGAACATGCCGGCGGGCGAAGTGCTTCTGGCAGGATCAAAAGTGTCTCCCCCGCGCCGGGGCGACATGAAGCGCTCGATGGAAGCGCTCATTCACCACTTCAAGCTCTACACAGAAGGCTTCCACGTGCCTGAGGGCGAAGTCTACGCCTGCGTCGAGGCCCCGAAGGGCGAATTCGGCGTGTATCTCATCTCGGATGGAACGAACCGGCCTTACCGGGTCAAGATCCGGGCGCCGGGCTATCCGCACCTGGCCGCCATGGATCATCTCAGCAAAGGCCACATGCTGGCAGACGTTTCGGCCATCCTTGGGTCGCTCGACATCGTGTTTGGGGAGATTGACCGCTAATGGCACTTCGTCGTTTTGATATTGAGGCGGGAGGCGAAAGCTTTGCCTTCAAGCCGCAGACCGAGCCCACGATTGAGTTCTGGCTTGCGAAATACCCGGAAGACAAGAGGCGCTCGGCGGTGATTCCGTTGCTCTGGCTCGCCCAGAAGGACAATGATGGCTGGCTGTCCGAGCCGGCCATGCGAACCGTCGCGGACCGTCTCGAAATGCCATATATCCGCGTCTATGAAGTCGCGACATTCTACACGATGTTCCGGCTGCAGCCTGTCGGGAAACACCATGTTCAGCTCTGCGGCACGACGCCGTGCATGCTGCGCGGGGCGAATGACCTCAAAACCGTCTGCGAGAAGAAGATCGGCAAGAAGATGGCTGTCACCGACGATGGCCGGCTGTCCTGGGAAGAGGTCGAATGTCTCGGTGCCTGCGTGAACGCGCCCATGGTGCAGATCAACGACTATTAC
>NZ_JBARZC010000162.1:0-3729 GCF_049649345.1 Henriciella sp.
GAAGATAGGTCTGGAAACTATAGCTATCGATCGATGTGCCATAGGAAGCGATCCAGTCCGTTCCGACATTAACTGTCGACATCGAATTTATTCCGTTAGCTGGAGAGTAAGCCTGCGGCCCGGCAAAGGCTCCAGACTCCGAATCGTCGAAGAGTATTTCTCCACCGCTGCTGACTTCCTGAAACGCGATACCGGTTGCAGTACCCCATGCATCGAGCGCCCATCGCGCAAGCTGCTTCCCATCCGCGTTGAGTTCAGTCAGGTTGACCTCAATCGTGTTCCCGGTCTGAACGCCGAATCTCAGCGCGGCCTCTTCTCCCCAGTCGAATCGTATGAGATAGTTCGCCACCTGTTCTGCAGAAAATGTATCGTCCGAAGTCTGCAGAACATAGTCGCCGGTCTGGCCGTTCTGCCCTCCGACCTCGATGTAGTAGGTTCCAGCTTGAGCAACGCTCAACTCAACAAGTGAGAACTTGTTATCATTGTCTACGTTGTCATTGGAAGTGATCCGACCATCTGGTCCAGGTTTGTAAACTGTCAGTCTGGTATCTGAAAGCCCCGCATTGTTGCCGCCGGCGCCATAGACGTAGAATACATATTCTCCCTTTGCCAACTTTACTTTCAAGAAGTCGACGTCGCCAGAAGTAATCGTGCCGCCAAAGGAATCTCCGATATCTACTGTCGTAGCGGTACTCCTTCGATCTCCCGCGTCTCCCGTTTCGTTGCGGTTGGCATTCCTGCTGACAGATAGCGGTAGTGTTTCCAAGCCAGATGCCGGGAATTTGGTCAACGAGGTTGTATGAGCCATCTCACAATGATCCTTATGAATGCTGACGATCTTTGATGGGCGCTCTCGTCATAGCGGCACTTCAACACCCGTTACCTTGATACATCATTGGCGCCGGGGGCCGTCCGCCCCATCGCTTACGATCATAACCCAGAGCAACCAAAGAATGCCTCGAAAGCCAATAGCTTCCTCCTCTCGCAGAGCCGGGCGGCAGTCGCAGTAGTCGTAGGGGCGTTTGCAGAATGGGCACGTCATTGGATCAGCTGCATGTTCAAGATCGAAACTAAGTTCTCCTTGAAACAAAGCTTAACTTGGGAGACGATTCTGCGATCGTCTCGCCCAATGAATAGTCTGTCGTAGCGTCGGTCATCTAGACCCGCGCTATCCAATATATTCTTTGTCCTACGGTTGCGAAGAATGGCAGCAAATTTCGAATTATATGCGTTTCGTATGTTCAATATTTTACGCATTTATGTAGTTCCGCTGTTGGTCTGGTCTGTGCTGTTACTGCTCCCACGGGTGCGTCCGTCGGTTGAGAACCTTTCGTGATCGAAGCGTCGGGGAGGTGGTCCCGCGGCAGATCGAACACAATCGGAACGAGTAGCAAAGTTTACCTACTCGCGTCAAGAGGGAAGGCCAGCAGTCTTTGCTTAGGCTAGGTCACTACTCTGAACGCGGCTGGAGGTGTCGAAGCACGCGCTGCTGAGGCCAAGGCTATTCTGCCATCAGCCGTGGCACATCGATGCCGTAGGGAGGCGCTCACATCATCCGAGCCATCACAAGTCGGCTTCTTGTCATTGCCAGAAACTTCCCTAGGTTGTAGCCATCTTGGATGGAATACCGCTCTGAGAGAGTGAGGAGAGTAGAATGGTTGTCGGGTTCGTCCTGGCTGGCTTGTTTGTGGGAGCGATAGCCGCTGTCATAAGTCTCTTGCTTGGAGGATCGCCACTCTGGGCAATTGCGATCTGCAGCCTTTCGGGAAGCACCACGGTGGTGGCGTTGGCGCCCTCATGTGTGTTCTGGCTCCGGATCAACATCCGCCCTTCGTCGCTAAACCGGAATAGTTCGCTGCGCGACATGCTTGGGCCCGGCGTTCGAGCACGTCTGATGCCGGACGCAGAGAGGGTATGCGCCGGCGAGGCGCGCAGTTGGTCAGGTGCTTCTATCCAGAACGCTGTGCGCCGGGCCAGGAGCGACGCGCTCGGATCAGCTTTGTCGCAGTGATGGCGAAGCGTTGAAGTTCTTATGGCCGCTCGGTCGTTGATGGCCGAATACGCCGCCGTGCCTTGCGAAAGAGTGGCGAGCGGTCTCTCACGTTGGAGTAACTAACCGTATCAGTGACCTTTGAGAAGGATGAACAGTGTCCGCAAGCCCCGAACAACGCCTTTGGCAGAACGTCCTGCTGGCAGTCGTCAGTGATCTCAAATCGGCCGGGAATAACTCATATCACGATAGGCAGCTGGCAATCCGGTGGGTCGGCGCCTTTCCGAGCCGCGAGTTCCGGATGGTCTGCGATCTCGCTGGGATAAATTCACAGCGAACGCATCGGGTCCTAACCGACCTTGTCGAGCGTGGTGCCGGCAGGCCCATTACTGGGCGGCATTCCGAACCCGTCGCGCCACTGGCGCAGATCGGTATGGCATGTCTTGGCAGCCGGCGATCGGATGCCCGCGCCCGAGTTTAGAGGTGTCGGAGACGTCGGAGGATTACAGGAGATGGCAAAATTCTTTGAAAGCGGGTCCGCGGCGAACGAGTACCGCAACACTCTTCTGCGACAGATGAGAGTGCGCGCAAGATCCTTGGAACCTGCCGGCGCTCCGATCGACGCGCCGCAGGTGTGGCTTGGGCATTGGCGGTTCGAACGCAATGCGTTCGGCTTCCTGATTCTGGAAGGGATCGTGCGCGCGGCGAGTCCCGAGAGACGAATGCGAACGCTGCCGCTTATCTTGTTCCTGTTTGAGGACCGCTTTGCAGTAACGGCTGATGACACGGTTCGCCTAGAGGAGCCCGAACAGGACGTGACCACCTGGCCGGCGGGGACGATCGACGATGTGGTGAGAGAGTTGGATCAGCTGCGCAAGGTGCTTCTCTCGAGCGCTCCCTGTCGGGTATAGGCCGAGATGCGGACCAGACCGGTGCGGGTTGCTGTGTCCGCGTCTGATCGAGACGCGAGAGGATCCGGCCGGGGGCGACGGTAGGCAGCGGTTCAGGCGCTTCTTGCGAGGGAAACATGGAGTTCACAATTGTCGGATCTTCGAAGCTTCGTGATCACGAGAGAGGTGGTCCTCACGACCGCCGAGGTCGAAGATCTGTGCAGGGCGGCTTCCTTTCCGAGCATCCGCATTGCCGCGCAGAGCCTCGCACGTATTGCCAACACGAACCCGCTTCGCCCGACACTCGACTTCGCTGACTGCCGTCAGGTCGTCCTGAAGCTTATGGTCGCAGGCGAATTGCGCGTTGGAGGGCTGGACGGCGATCAACCGGATTGGCCAGAGGCCGACAGTTGCGAACATAGCGCCTCAACGGGGTGCGGGACCAGCGCGGAGCTTTCGGTCGCGGCACAGCGGTCAGACCTGGAGGATTGCAGAACCCGTAGCAGCGAAAGGCCTACATACCTTTTGCGGCGCATCTTTCCGCTGCTTGGGCGCCTCGGGAAGGACAGGCAAAAGGGATTCTAGGCATTTTCCCAACTTGGGGCGCGTGCTCCGCCATTCGAAAACTAGAGCTTCGTGCGGTTAATCGTGGGCATATCCGGCGCGTCGATACGGGATCTGGACGGCGAGCGTCTTCTGCCGTCGGCACAGCGTCGTGTAATCCGGAACCGCCCAGTTGAGGTCTGCCATCTTCAGCAAGCTGGCAACCATCCCTGTCGTCTGCCTCAGCGGCAGTTTGAACAGGACCTTGATCGTCAGGCAGAACTGAGTCGCGGCGTCAGAGAACAC
>NZ_JBARZC010000163.1:0-4198 GCF_049649345.1 Henriciella sp.
TTCGCTCCGTGGCGAGCCGCTATGACGTGATGAATGACCTCATGTCGGCAGGCGTCCACAGGCTCTGGAAGCATGACACGATTGCCAGGCTCAATCCTCAGCCCGGCGAACGCCTGATCGATGTCGCCGGCGGCACAGGCGACCTTGCTAAGGCGTTCATCGACCGGGCCGACAGGGCAGGGCGCCGCCGCCGCAGCGACAAACTGGCAAGTGCGGTCGTCTGCGACATCAATGACGCCATGCTGGACGCAGGACGGGCGCGCCCCGACATGGCCGCCTATGAAGAGCGCATCGACTGGGTTTGCGGCGATGCGCAGGCGCTTCCCTTCGAAGACAAGTCCGCCAACGCAGTCACGATCGCCTTTGGCATTCGCAATGTTGCCGACCGGGCTGCGGCGCTGTCGGAGTTTCGCCGCGTGCTGAAACCGGGCGGGCGGCTCGGCATTCTCGAATTCAGCCATATGACCGTGCCGATGCTGCAAAAGCTCTATGACACTTACAGCTTCAACGTCATTCCGCGTATGGGCGAACTCGTCGCCTCAGACCGGGAATCCTATCAGTATCTCGTTGAGTCGATCAGAAAATTTCCCAAACAGGAAGAGTTTCGGGAAGAGATAGAGGCCGCCGGATTCTCCGTTGTCACTGTCACCAATTTCTCTGGGGGAATTGCGGCGCTTCATTATGGGTGGGCTGCATGAGGGAGGCGGCCGCGTGCTAAAGGCTCTGGCGGATTATGGTCGTCTGATGCGCGCGGGCACGGCGCTCGTGCGCCATGATGTCATCCTGCCGGGGGAATACCATACCCGCCTTCCATTTCCTGCGCGCCTCGCCGGCAGCACGATGCGGGTCATCGGCGGCGGCGCGAAAGGTCGTCAGGGCGAACGGCTCGCCAAAGCCCTCGAGAAGCTGGGACCCGCCTATATCAAGCTCGGCCAGTTCCTGGCGACGCGGCCTGACGTGTTCGGCGCTGAAGTCGCGACAGATCTCTCGCGTCTCAAGGACAAGCTCCCGCCCTTTTCGATGGCTGAGGCGCATAAGGCGCTGGAGCGGGAATTCGGCAAGGAAGAGGCCGAAAGCCTGTTTGCAGGGCTCGGCGAGCCGGTCGCGGCGGCGTCCTTGGCCCAGGTGCACAAACTCGTCACCTCGAACGGGACAAGAGCGGTCAAGATTCTGCGGCCGGGCGTCGAGCGGCTGATCGCGCGCGAGCTGAGGGCGATCAAGCGTGCGGCGCGAACGGTCGAGCGCGCCTCTGTCGAAAGCCGCCGGCTCGAACCGGTCGCCTTCACAGAGACCGTTGCTGCCAGCATGGAGAAGGAACTCGACCTGCGCCTGGAAGCTGGCGGCGCAGACCAGATGCGCGCGATTTCGGAAAAGGATGAGTGGTTCGACATCCCCGCTGTCGACTGGGACAGGACGGGCCAGCGCGTCCTGACGACCGACTGGGTCGATGGCATCGCGCTGACCAATCCGAAGGCGCTCGACCAGCCCGGCCTCGACCGGGTGAATCTGGCCAATTCGATCACGCGCGGCTTCCTGTCTCACGCCATCGGGCACGGCGTATTCCACGCCGATATGCATGAGGGCAATATCCTGATCAAGCCTGGCAATAAGGTGGCTCTTGTCGATTTTGGCCTGATTGGCCGGATCGGGCTGAATGAGCGCCGTTTCCTGGCCGAAATCCTGTGGGGCTTCATCCGCCGGGATTATCAACGTGTTGCAGAGGTTCACTTTGAAGCGGGATATGTCCCGGCCGATCAGTCGGTTGGCGAATTCGCGCAGGCACTGCGTTCAATTGGCGAACCCATACATGGAAAGCCAGCCGAAGACGTCTATATGGGCCGGGTGCTGCTTCAGCTCATGGATTATACACGTACTTTCGGCATGCGCCTGCGTCCGGAACTTGTACTCTTGCAGAAGACCATGGTCCAGGTGGAAGGTGTCGCGCGCACCATCGATCCGGCTCATGATATCTGGAACGCCTCAGAACCGATTGTAAAACGCTGGATCACCGAGAATTTTGGCCCGGCGGGCGCGGCGAAACTGGCGGCGCAGAATGTGAAAGACGTCGCAGACCGCCTGAAACGGCTGCCGGAAGTGATGGACCGGTTCGAAACCTATCTGGACCGGTCGAATGAGGCGATGGCAACGCCTCCAACGCGCTCTGGACCGCCCTGGTGGGGCTGGTTCGGGCTTATTCTCATGCTGGCGGCCATTGCGGGCGTGACGGTCAGCCAGTTCGCCTGAGACGCGAAGGGACTCCCAGGATCGACCAGGCGTGTTAGGTTAATGATTGCCTAATGCATGGTCCGGTTCGATCCACGGAGACCAAAATGAAAATCCTGCCCCTGGCTGCCGCCCTCATCACTGCCTCCCTCATCGGAGGGGTGTCCCATGCCAAAGCCTTCCAATGCATAGACGGCCAGCTTGTTGGCGGCCCGGAAGGGTTTACCTCCCGAATCAATGCCCAGGGACAGATCCTCGATGTCGAGCGCCGCGTCGATCGCGGCACGTCCTATGTCGCGCCCCGCCAGTCGCACGGCAGCTACAGCTATAACGATACCTATACGCGGACCCAGACCTATTCGGCGCCTGCCACGACGACCCGTATCGTGCAATCGTCAAACACCGCGTCAGCGCCGGCCCCGCGTGTCACGCGCACCTATACCTATTCCGATCCGGTCTATTCCAGCGGCGCGCCGAGCTCTGCGCCTGCAGCCGAAGTCAGGGATGTCCGCGTCTATCGCGGCGGAATGGCGGGGGCGACGCGGCCCTGCAGCTATTACACATCCGGCGCAAATGTGACGACCTATTCCGGGTGCAGCCATAGCCGTGCGCCGCGGGCAACGCACCGCACGACCATGTATCTCGACCCTAATCCGCAACGCCCCGAGCTCGCTGGCGGTGCGCACCATGCCGCACCGCGGCCTTCCTATGATTATGCATCGGTGGTCGGGCTCAATTCCGGTGTCTGTGACCGCAAGATCCAGCGCCTGGGAGAGGATTATCAGGGCCGCACGCGCTACGAGGTCTGCTACGCCGACCTTCAGCCCGTTTATGGCCGCCGTGTCGAGAAGCTTTATGACCGGCTTGAAACAGCGGCGCGGCGCGCCTGCGGCAAGGGTTCATCCATCACCCGGATTTCGACCACGCGGGACTGCCGTGAACAGGCCGTCGAAATGGCGGTCTATGACACCGGCCTTCAATCTCTTGTAAATTATCACGTGGCAAAAACGGGGGGTCGACCACGCGTCGTTGTAGGACCGCTGCGCCGCTATTAAGCGCCAGCCGGGGCTATCGGGGACCGGGCGCCTGCCTTGAATCGGCGGCGCCCGGTTAATTTTTTGCTTCACCTCACGTGCTCGTGTCGTCGATTTCTAAATACATTGAGTGTATTGAAACGCTGGAATGACGGAAAATTTTCGTATGAACGGCAAAAGCATTCTCCTGATCATCGGCGGCGGTATCGCCGCATACAAATCGCTTGAGCTTATCCGTGAGCTTGCGCGCCGGGGCATTGCGAGCCGGTGCGTGCTGACAAAAGGCGGGTCTGAATTCGTCACGCCGCTCTCTGTCGCCGCGCTCTCCGGCGAGAAATGTTTAACCGACCTGTTCAGCCTCGATGATGAAGCCGAGATGGGCCACATCCAGCTTTCGCGCTCGACCGATCTCGTGGTCGTCTGCCCAGCCACAGCGGACCTTCTCGCCAAGGCGGCGGGGGGCCACGCCAATGACCTTGCCTCCACAGCCCTGATGGCGACCGACAAGCCCGTCCTCATGGTGCCGACGATGAATGTGCGCATGTGGGAGCATTCCGCAACCAGGCGTAATGTTGCAACGCTGCGCAAGGACGGGGTCCAGATCATGGACCCAGATGAGGGCGCCATGGCCTGCGGCGAGTTTGGCCCCGGCCGGCTGCCCGAAGTTCTCGCCATCGCCGATGAGATCGAGACCCAGCTGGCCGCGTCAGCCGGGGCGAAGCCGCTCGAAGGGCAGCATGTGCTGATCACGGCAGGGCCGACACGCGAGCCGCTCGACCCGGTCCGCTATCTCTCCAATCACTCGTCAGGCAAGCAGGGCTATGCGATTGCCGGTGCACTGGCTGCGCTTGGCGCCCGGGTCACGCTGGTCTCCGGCCCGGTGGCGCTCGCCCCGCCGCGCGGGGTTGACCTGGTGCGCGTGGAGACCGCCCGCGACATGC
>NZ_JBARZC010000164.1:0-2518 GCF_049649345.1 Henriciella sp.
GTGAAGAACCGCATCCCGATGAAACGGGCGGCCGAGCCGGAAGAGGTCGCAAGCGTCATCGCCTTTCTCGCCGGACCGGACGCCAAGTTCGTAAACGGCGTCATCCTGCCCGTCGATGGCGGCCTCAGCGCCTCAAACGGCCAGCCGAACTTTGACGGTTAGGGCTAGCCCTCGGCCTCGCCCAGATAGCGGTCTGTAAAGGCCATGAAGGAGTCCCAGCTCTTCTCGTCGGCGAGGGCCTGATAGCGGTCAGAGCCGAAGACGGTCCAGGCGTGCGGGGCGCCGGAATAGATCTCGACTTCATAGGTGACGCCGGCTTCCTCGAGCATGTTGGCCGTTTCGGCGGCGAGGGAATTGGGAATGCCGCTATCGGCGCCGCCATGCATGATGAGGACGGGCGCGGGCGTGGCCGAATAGTCAGCGCCTTCGGGCGCATCGAGGCTGCCATGGAAGGTCGCGAAGCCTGCAATATCTTCGCCTTCGCCAGAGCGGGCAAGGTCGAGCGTTGCCCCGCCGCCAAAGCAATAGCCCATCACGATGACATCAGTTTCGCCGGATTCAGCGCGTGCCGTTTCCAGCCCGCCAAGGATGCGCGCGCGCATCATCTCGCGGTCATTGTAGAGCTTGCCGACCTGCTCCTTGCGCGCCTCGGTCGTATCAGGGCGGTTGCCTTTGCCATAGAGATCGACGGCGAACGCGTCATAGCCGGCATCGGCGATCATTTCAGCGCGTGTCTTTTCATACTCATCGAGCCCGCCCCAGTCATGGATGATCAGGACAAGGCCTTTGGACTCGCGGGTCGCTTCGGCGAGATAGCCTTCATAGTCTGCGCCATCGACCGTGTAGGTCACGGCTTCCCCGGCCTGTGCGGCGAGCGGAAGGGCAATGGCAGTGAGGGCAGCAGTGAGAGCGAGGCGCATGAGGGTCTCCTTCGGATAGGTCTTTGAAACCCAACCTAGTGCGCACCCCTGAAGTTCCAATCAGACTTCCCGCCATTCGCCGGGCGCAAGGCCATCCAGCGCGTAATTGCCGATCTGCCAGCGGATGAGGCGCAATGTCGGATGACCGATCGCGGCTGTCATCCGGCGCACCTGCCGGTTCTTACCCTCGCGAAGGGCGATTTCGAGCCAAGTGTCGGGGACCGATTTGCGGACGCGGATCGGGGGGTCGCGCTCCCAGAGACCGGGCGGCGGGCCCATGCGACTGATCCTGGCCGGGCGCGTGCGGCCGTCCTTAAGGTCGAGGCCGTTTCGAAACGCCTCCAGAGCCCCCTCATCGGGCACGCCTTCGACCTGCGCCCAATAGGTCTTCTCGGTCTTGTATTTCGGATCCGCGATGCGCGACTGGAGCCGTCCATCATCGGTCAACAGCAACAGCCCTTCGCTGTCGCGGTCCAGTCGGCCTGCGGGGTATACGCCAGGCACATCAATGAAAGCCGACAGTGTCGGGCGAGAGCTGCCTTCGGTTCCCTTGTCGGTGAACTGGCTGAGCACGCCATAGGGCTTGTTGAAGGCAATGAGCATCGCGAACGGTGTCCATCATGAGCCTGCCCGGCGCAAGGGGCGCCCCGCGCAAAAAGAAAAGCCCGCCGGTTCAGGCGGGCTCCTCGTGCAGGCTTACATCTTATTGTTCAGGCCTACTGATTATAGGTCTCGAGATATTCACTGAGTTCGATGTCGCCATCGCTGTCAGCATCATAGTCGGCAAACTGCATCAGATTGTCTTCTCCGCGGTTCTGCCAGCGGGCCCATTCGCTTTGCGTGACGAGGCCATCATTCTGCGTATCGATTGCGAGGAAGACCTGGGTCGCTTTCTGCGCCGTCAGGGCGTCTTCATCAGCGCTCGTCCACGCTTCTGCATGCATCTCGGTATGCATCTTGTCATCCTTCATCTCGCCATCGTTCATGTTCTCGTCGGCGAGGGCCGGCGCGGCTGCAAATGCAGTGGTTGCGGCAAGTGTTGCAATGAGGCGTTTCATAAGTGTCCTTTCCGTTGATTTCATTAGACTTTCAACAAATTTCGGACCATTTTGATGTCTACACTGATACAACGGGCTAAGCGGGTTCATGTTCCGAGATTTTCTGAGACGCGGTGGAGCTGCTCGTGCGGGATCTTGCCTGAAACCGGATTTCTGTTGACGCCCCATGCGCAATCAGCCGATGTGACCCTCGTCCTTGTGGAGGGATAACCGGATGACCCCAATGGAATCGGCCGCGCTTTATGCGGGCCTCTTCGTGATCTTCTTTCTCGTTCTGAAGGGCCGTGTCGGCCAGGTGCGCAGCGGCGAGAAAGTGATGTTTGGCGATGGCGCCAATGAGCGCCTTCAGCGGGCCCAGCGTGTCCAGGGCAACGCGGTCGAGGATGTGCCGGTTACCCTGATTGGCCTTCTCGCGCTCGGCGCGCTCTCGGCCCCGGTCTGGTTGATCCATGCGCTCGGCGCGGGGCTGCTGATCGGCCGCGTGCTGCATGCCGTCGGGCTTTCCGGCTCAAGCGGCGGCAGCTTTGGACGGATGTGGGG
>NZ_JBARZC010000165.1:0-3855 GCF_049649345.1 Henriciella sp.
CCGATGCCATTGCCGATCAGGCTGACGATCAGCAGCAGGACCGAAATCGTCGTCGCGCGCGATTTCGGGCTGACGATGGCAGTCCCGACTGTGTATTGCGCGCCGAGATAGGAATAATGGGCGATGGCCGCGACAATCCACAGCATGAAGGCCAAGGATAGCGTCGGCGCAAAGAAGGCGCCCACATAGGTCGGGACGGCGATCAGAAGCCCGACCCCCGGCAACCAGGCGGCGACATTTGGAAAGCGGCCTTCCAGTTTCTCCGACAGGAATCCGCCAAGGAAAGTACCGCCAGCAGCAACGGCTGCGAGCGGTGCGCCATAGAGCACAGCCGCGTCCCGCACCCCGATGCCGTGTACGCGCTGAAGGAAGGGGGCCTGGAAACTGATCAGGCCATAGCCGACAAACGCAACGAGGGCCGCACCCATCGACAGCCACCAGAAGGTTGGCTTGGGCGCAAATTCACGAAATGCATCGAAGAAACCGACTTTCTTCGTTGTGTCGGTTTCTGTCGGGGGATCTGAATAGCCACGCGGAGGCTCCTTGATGGTGAAAAATAGGATAAGAGCGATAACCACGCCGGGCAGGCCGACGACGACAAAGGCGATGCGCCAGCCGCCTACGGTCGACCAGTCGATCCCCGTAAACAGTCCGCCAAGACCGAGTGAGCCGAGCCAGGCACCGAAATCCTCGCCCGAAATGCCCGCAATCGTTCCGCCGAACAGTTGCGCGAGGACCCCGCCAATCGTTACGCCCATAGAGTAGATGCCGAGCGCGCCAGCACGGCTCCTGGGCGGGAAATAGTCAGTGATGATCGAGTTGGCCGGCGGCGTACAGCCCGCCTCGCCGACAGCGACACCGACCCGGAAGATGAGTAGCCAGATGAAGCCGGAGGCAACACCGCAGAGCGCCGTCATGACCGACCAGATGACGATGCACAGCGTAATGATCAGGACCCGATTGGCGCGGTCCGCCCACATCGCGATTGGAATACCCATCAGCGCGTAGAACAGCGCAAAAGGAGGCCCGGAAAGGAGACCCCATTGGGTATCGGAAAGATTGAACTCGTTGATAATCGGCTGCGCAACGACCGTGATCAGCGTGCGGTCAATAAAGTTCAGCGTGTAGACGAGCATGAGCGCGATCAGGACGTAAGACCGGTAGCCCTTTGTGCCGAAACCTGTGACGTGGCCCTGGCCAGCGGTCGCTGTCGTATCGCTCATATTACCTCCCTCGATCGTCTCTGTTCGGACGTCTCTTCGACCTTGTCGAACAGTTCATCACGTCTTGCAATCCTGCCTGAGCCATGAATCTGAAGCATGGCTCGGACCTTTAGGGCTGCATTGGCTCATGATCCTAACGAATCGCAACAGGGTTGATGATGGCCTGTACGGTACCGTTCAACCGGGGGATGCCCAGGGAAAAGAAGAATTCCGTGACGCCGTCAGAAGCAAGCTCGTTCGTCACCATGCTTTCGAGAATGTAGACCCCGCGCTTGGCGAGCAGCGTCTGGTGGACTTCGAAAGGGCGCGCTTCGTTCTCAAAGGGAATGGCCTCCAGAGCGGTCGTATCGGCGCCTATCGCGACGACGCCAAGATCTGCGAGATAGTTTGCCCCTTCGACACCAAGGCCCGGATGGGTGGCCATCAGTTCGGTAGAGCCTTCAGCCGCCTTCATCGCGCCTGTATGGAACAGGACGACGTCGCCTGTTTCGATCTGAACGCCGGCCAGCTCCATGGCTTCATCGATTTCCGCCTTGTTGAAGGCCGTGCCGTCTGGCACGGGATCAGCGTCGAAAATCTTTGTCATGTCGAGAAGGATGCCGCGCGTCACAATGGGCGGGATATCCTGCGTGCCAAATTGCGTCAGGCCCGCTGGCGTCACGAAATCCGAGACATGCACGCCATTATAGTAGAGGTGATCAATGCCCATGTGGCCAAGCCCGTCGATCTGGCTGCCGATTCCGACGAAAGTCTGAACGAGGTCATCATTGCCAACAGCGCGGTTTTCGCCAAGCGGCGTGCCTGAACCGTCGGACGGTTGCATCACATAGACGTCGTAGCGGCGAGGCGGATAGGCTGGCGTGTCGCGGCTCGTGATCATGCCAAGCGCGTATGTCTTGCCCGTCGTGATCAGCTTGGCCGCCTCGGCCGTCTTCTCGGCGCTGAGATTGGCGACAGCGCCCAGCCTGTCACCAGGGCCATATTCCGATGGATACCAGCTCTCCGCGTCCTGAGCACTCACTGTGCAGGCCGCCAGAGATGCCGCAAGGCATGCGCCAAACAGTTTCATCATCACTCTCCTCCCTTGTGTTTTTGGGTGACAGTGACTGTAGAGCGCCAAGGTGTCCAGCATTGACCCGGCGAAAGGTCAGGCAGCCTTTGGGAGCTTGTCCCGATTGTGGGGCGCCTCCCAGTCGATCGCCGGGCCAGCCGGAACGATCTGCGTCGGGTTCACCATATAATGGCTCTGATAGTAGTGGCGCTGGGCGTGCTTGATGTTCGTTGTCTCTGAAATGCCGGGCCACTGATAGAGATCGCGGGCATAGGGCCACAGATTCTCATAGTCCACGATGCGCCGGATATTGCACTTGAAGTGGCCGTGATAAACGAGATCGAACCGGAACAGCGTTGTCCAGAGACGCCAGTCGGCTTCGGTCGGCGTATCGCCTGTCAGAAAACGCGACTTGGCCAGCAGCCCGTCCAGCCAATCGAGGGAATCGAAAAGGGGATGCACGGCCTCCTCATAGGCTTCCTGGGTGGTCGCGAAGCCGGCTTTGTAAACGCCATTGTTCACGGTGTGATATACCCGTTCATTGATCTCATCGATCTCATGGCGCTTGCTGTCCGGGTAATAGTCGCCGGCCTTGGCCCCGACGCTATCGAAAGCCGAATTGAACATGCGAATGATATCGGCCGACTCATTGCTGACGATCGTGCCGCGCTGTTTGTCCCACAGGGTCGGCACAGTCACCCGGCCGGTATAATGCGGGTCGGCCTTCAGATAGACTTCGTAGAGATATTTCGATCCGAACAGCTTATCCTTCACGATGCCGTCCGGATCGGTTTTGAACGTCCAGCCATTCTCACCCATGAACCAGTGCGTGACCGAGACGTCGATCATGTCCTCGAGGCCCTTTAGCTTGCGGAGAATCAAGGCCCGGTGGGCCCACGGGCAGGCATAGGCGATATAGAGATGGTAGCGCCCGGGCTCAGCCTTGAAACCGCCTTCGCCCGTTGGTCCGGCTGATCCATCCGCGGTGATCCAGTTGCGAAACTGGCTTTCATGCCGCTCGAACTTTCCGCCCGTGCTGTCCGTGTCGTACCATTTGTCTTGCCAGATGCCGTTATTGAGCAGGCCCATAGAAATCTCCAAAGTCGTCAGCTTGCGCGCCGATACAGCGCTTTCTGTATCAACTATTGGAATAGGCTGTGGTTTCCAGCTTTGAGCCAGCGCTAGGACTTATGCGCAACCGGCATGTCGGAGAGGGATGGCGCCGCCGCCTTTGAAAAGAGCCACGCACAGGCCAGCCAGGCAAAGCTGAACGCAGCATTCCCAAGAACAATGTCCCATGGCCATGATGGGCTCGTTCGTCCCCAACCGGCCAGAAGCGCAACGCCGGCAATGGCGAACTGAAGCAGAGCGATAGTCGAAAGCGTAATTGACATCTCTCTGGCGCGAAATCTGACAATCAGTGCGCCGAGCAGCAGCAAAGGAAGCAGCCCGAGCAAGACCAGATTTGCGATATTCGACTCGCTTCCAATCACGCCGACCCCACCGGAAACCCAGATCAGGGCAACTGCCGTCGAGACGGTGAAGACGAGACCAGCCCGGTAATAAGGATTACGCCCAAGC
>NZ_JBARZC010000166.1:0-6710 GCF_049649345.1 Henriciella sp.
GCGATAACGTCAAAATGGACGTCGAGCTCATCGCCCCGATCGCGATGAATGAAGGCCTGCGCTTCGCCATCCGTGAAGGCGGCCGCACCGTCGGTGCCGGCGTCGTCTCGAAGGTGAAGAGCTAAGCACTCACCCAGCCCGACCAGGCTGACACGACAAGATCATAAAGGGCCGCTGAGGAATGAGCGGCCCTTTTTCTATTTCAGTGAAAAACTGGCGGGCAAGAGTTCACTTACGGTCATTTCGGCATCGATGCCTTTCGGACTGGCAAGCACCACCTTCACGCCCGGCCCGGCAAATTCAGCCAGCTTCTGCCGGCATCCTCCGCACGGGGCGACCGGCGTGTCGGCCTCGGCATAGATGGCAACTTCCAGAATCTCCTTGTCGCCTGCGGCGACCATGGACGTGATCGCCCCGCCTTCGGCGCAGATGCCTTCCGGAAAGGAGGCATTCTCGACATTGCAACCAACGTGGATGCCGGATGCCGATCGGACAGCGGCGCCCACTTTGAAGCCGGAGTAGGGGGCGTGGGCATTGCCGCGCACAGCGCGCGCAGCTGAGATGAGATCATCGCTCATTCTTGAGCCTTCCTGAAGCTTGAGAGGCACGAAACTGGGCTTATGACATGCGAGCCGGCCGGGCAGAAAGCAAATAGTGTTTCACCCAGCTGCATGTCGCTGCAAAGATTCCGCCGAACGGTGTTGACGCTTCGATTCAAATCCCATACACCGCGCCCTTCGAAGGGTCGGCTGTGCCTGCTTTGGCAAACGCTTCCCACCGAAACAGACAATTCAGCCGATTGCGTCAGGGCGCTCCAATAAAGCGTGCGCCTAGGCGCTTCATTCATGTGGACGGGATACCGTACGATGGAAAAACAAAATATCCGGATCAGGCTGAAAGCCTTCGATCACCGCGCCCTCGATCTGTCGGCGAAGGAAATCGTGTCGACTGCGAAGCGCACTGGCGCTGACGTGCGCGGCCCGATCCCTCTGCCGACCCGCATCGAGCGTTTCACTGTGAACCGCTCGCCGCACATCGACAAGAAGTCCCGCGATCAGTTCGAGATCCGCACACACAAACGTATCCTCGATATCGTGGATCCGACCCCGCAGACCGTCGACGCTCTGATGAAGCTCGACCTGTCGGCTGGTGTCGGCATTGAAATCAAACTTGAGGGAGCGCGCTAAGATGGCCCTTCCGGCACAACGTTCAGGCGTTATTGCTCGCAAGCTGGGCATGACGCGTATCTTCAACGAGGAGGGCCGCCACGTTCCTGTGACGGTACTCTCGCTTGATGGCTGCCAGGTTGTTGGCCTTCGCACCGATGAGGATCGCGAAGTCAGCGTAAACCGCGGCAAGAAAAAAGAGAAAACCAAAGTGACCCGTAATGATGGCTACAAAGCCGTCGTAATGGGCGCAGGCGAGGCCAAGGCCAAGCGTACTGCGAAAGCCCAGCGTGAAGCCTTTGCGAAAGCCGGTGTTGCGCCGAAGCGCAAGCTCGTCGAGTTCCGCGTGAACGGCGATGCGTTACCGGACGTTGGCGCCGAGGTTGTCGCGGATCATTTCGCTGTCGGTCAGCGTGTTGATGTTGCTGGCGTTTCGCTCGGCCGCGGTTTTTCCGGTGCCATGAAGCGCTGGAACTTTGGCGGTCTTCGCGCCACGCACGGTGTGTCGATCTCTCACCGTTCGCACGGCTCCACAGGTCAGTGCCAGGATCCGGGCAAGGTCTTCAAAGGTAAGAAGATGGCCGGTCACTACGGTGTCGAGCGTGTCACCGTTCAGAACCTTGAAGTGGTTCGGACCGATGCAGAGCGCGGTATCATTCTGGTCAAGGGCGCGATCCCTGGTCATGACGGCGCTTATGTTGAAGTGCGCGATGCTGTGAAGAAGGCGCTCCACGCTGACGCGCCGGCAGACGGCTCGTTCCGCTCCAAAGGCGCGCCAGAACGAAAGGCTGAAGCCGAGACTTCGGAGGCTGGTGAATAATGGAACTCGCAGTCAAAACCCTGGACGGCAAAGCGGCTGGCAAGGCGACCGTCGATGAGGCCGTGTTCGGCCTGACCGACATTCGCGCAGACCTGCTTCATCGCACCGTGCGCTGGCAGCTCGCCAAGCGCCAGGCTGGTACGCACAAGACCCAGACGCGCGATGAAGTGTCGGTCACGACGAAGAAGTTCATCCGCCAGAAAGGCTCCGGCGGCGCACGCCACGGGTCGCGCAACGCGCACATCTTTGTTGGTGGTGCGGTTGCTCACGGCCCGCGTGTTCGCAGCCATGCGCATGAGCTTCCGAAGAAGATCCGCAAGCTCGCACTCGCGCATGCACTTTCAGCCAAGGTCAAGGACGACGCGCTGATCATCATCGATGATGCGAAGCTCGATGCGGCGAAGACGAAAGAGCTTTCCGCAAAGTTCAAGGGTCTCGGTGTCGAGAACGCCCTGAACATCGCTGGCGCGGAAGTCTACGAGAATTTTGCAAAAGCGGCTCGCAACATCCCGAACATTGATGTTCTGCCGGTCGCGGGTCTCAATGTTTATGACATCCTGCGCCGCAAGCAGCTGGTTGTCACGAAGTCTGCGCTCGAAGGTATCGGCGCGCGCTTCGAAGCGAAAGCCAAGGAAGGGGTATAAGCCATGGCTGACGTGAAAGAACACAATTACGACACGCTGCTCGCACCGGTCATCACTGAAAAGTCGACCCTGCTCGCAGAAGAAAACAAGATCGTTTTCTCGGTTCCGCTGTCCGCTAACAAGAAGGACATCAAGGAAGCCGTAGAAGCGCTGTTCAAAGTGGATGTGACCAAGGTCAATACGATCAAGGTCAAGGGCAAGACCAAACGCTTCCGTGGGAAGCTCGGTTTCCGCTCGGACACGAAGAAGGCGATCGTCACCCTGAAAGACGGACAGTCCGTCGATATCACGACCGGTCTGTAGGAGAGCATCATGGCACTCAAGACTTTCAATCCGACCTCCCCGGGCCAGCGCCAGCTCGTCATTGTTGACCGCTCGGAGCTGCACAAGGGTCGCCCGGTCAAATCACTGACCGAAGGCCTCACCAAGTCCGGTGGCCGGAACAATCGTGGCCGTGTCACGGTTCGCGGCATCGGCGGTGGCGCCAAGCGCCTCTACCGCAAGGTCGATTTCAAGCGCACCCGCTGGGATGTTCCTGCGACGGTCGAGCGCCTCGAATATGATCCGAACCGGACCGCATTCATCGCGCTGATCAAGTATGAAGATGGCGAGCAGTCCTACATCATCGCGCCGCAGCGTCTGGCTGTCGGTGACACGGTGGTGACCTCCAAGACTGCTGACATCAAGCCGGGTAACGTGCTTCCGCTGAAGAACATTCCGGTCGGCACGATCGTACACAATGTCGAGATGAAGCCCCTGAAGGGCGCTCAGATTGCGCGCTCTGCCGGTACCTATGTTCAGCTGGTCGGCCGTGACGCCGGTTATGCGCAGATCAAGCTATCTTCCGGCGAGCTTCGCATGGTTCCGGACAGCTGTCTGGCAACCGTCGGCGCTGTGTCCAACCCGGACAATATGAACCGCGTCCTCTCCAAGGCCGGCCGCTCGCGCTACCTTGGCAAGCGTCCGAAGGTTCGCGGTGTGGCGATGAACCCGGTCGATCACCCGCACGGTGGTGGTGAAGGCAAATCGTCCGGTGGACGTCACCCTGTGACGCCATGGGGCAAGAAGACGCGCGGACCTAAAACCCGCAAGACAAAGGCTTCGGATCGTCTGATCATCCGTCGCCGCAACGCGAAACGCTAGGGAGCGAGAGAGATGCCACGTTCCGTTTGGAAAGGTCCGTTCGTAGACGGCTATCTGCTCAAGAAGGCAGAAAAGGCGCACGCTTCCGAGCGCCGTGAAGTGATCAAGACCTGGTCGCGCCGTTCGACGATCATGCCGCAATTCGTTGGCCTGAATTTCCAGGTTCACAACGGCAACAAATTTGTTCCTGTTCTCGTCACCGAGGAAATGGTGGGGCACAAGTTCGGCGAGTTTGCGCCGACCCGTACCTATTATGGCCACGGTGCCGATAAGAAGGCGAGGAGGAAGTAAGCGATGAGCAAGACGAAGAATCCTCCCAGACAGGCGGCTAACGAGTCTCGCGCCGTGCTGCGCATGTATCGCTCCAGCCCGCAGAAGCTGAACCTCCTGGCTCAGCAGATCCGCGGCATGCCGATCCAGCGCGCGCTCAACGAGATGAAGTTCTCCCGCAAGCGCGCAGCCCAAGACGTCTACAAGGTTCTGTGGTCGGCCATGTCGAATGCCGAGAACAATCACAATCTCGACATTGACAGCCTGGTCGTTGCAGAGGCGCATGTTGGCAAGAACCTGGTCATGAAGCGTATCCGCGCTCGTGCCCGTGGCCGCGCAGCTCGCATCATGAAACCTTTCTCGCAGCTCACCATCGTGCTGCGCGACACATCAGTTGAAGCGGAGGCCGCATAATGGGCCAGAAGATTAATCCCGTTGGGCTGCGTCTCGGTATCAACCGGACTTGGGACAGCCGCTGGTATGCCGACACGGCAGACTATGGCCGTCTCGTCCACGAAGACCTGAAAATTCGCAAGGCGATCAAGGACCAGCTGAAGCAGGCCGGTATCTCGCGCATTATCATCGAACGTCCGCACAAGAAGTGCATCGTGACGATCCACACGGCCCGTCCGGGTCTGGTGATCGGCAAGAAGGGCGCTGATATCGAAGTGCTTCGCAAGAAGCTCTCGAAGATGACCGAAGACGAAGTTCGCGTGAACCTGGTCGAGATCCGCAAGCCGGAAATCGACGCAACGCTGGTCGCCGAAGACATTGCGCGCCAGCTTGAGCGTCGCGGCTCGTTCCGCCGCGCCATGAAACGCGCGATCCAGAACTCCATGCGCCTCGGCGCACTGGGTGTTCGTGTCATGGTTGCCGGCCGTCTTGGCGGCGCGGAAATCGCGCGCACCGAGCAGTATGCAGAGGGTTCTGTCCCGCTGCACACGCTGCGCGCCGATATCGACTATGGCACCGCCGAAGCAGAGACGACCTACGGCATCATTGGCGTGAAGGTCTGGATCTACAAAGGCGAGATCATGGAGCACGACCCGATGGCACAGGACCGCAAGGCCGAAGATTCCGGTCAGGCCCGTGCCCGTTCGACCAACCAGCGTGGACCGGCTTCCGGCCCGCAAGGCGCAGGAGCTTAACCGATGCTGCAGCCGAAACGCACAAAATACCGTAAGGCTTTCAAAGGCCGGATCACGGGCAATTCCAAAGGCGGCTATACGCTGAACTTTGGTAGCTATGGCCTCAAGGCACTCGAGCCTGAACGCGTCACCGCGCGTCAGATCGAGGCGACCCGCCGTGCCGTGACCCGCGAAATGAAGCGTCAGGGCAAGGTGTGGATCCGGGTGTTCCCGGACACGCCAGTCACTGCAAAGCCGATCGAAGTTCGCATGGGTAAAGGCAAGGGCTCGGTTGACCGTTGGGTCGCCCGCGTCGCACCTGGCCGTATCCTGTTCGAGATTGATGGTGTTCCGGACGCTGTTGCGATCCAGGCCCTGAAGCTCGGCGCTGCGAAGCTGCCGATCAAGACCAAAATCATCAAGCGCATTGAGGGGATCTAGAGATGAAAATCGCTGACATGCGTTCGAAGAGCGAAGACCAGCTGAAAGACCAGCTCGTCCAGCTCAAGAAAGAACAGTTTAACCTCCGCTTTCAGCAGGCCACCGGTCAGCTTGAGAAGACGGCCCGCATGAAGGAAGTCCGCCGCGACATCGCGCGCGTGAAGACGCTTCTTCGTGAGCAGGCCAAAGCGGAAGCAGAGGCGTAGGAGAAGAGACATGCCAAAGCGCGTAATGGAAGGCGTTGTTGTGTCCACCAAGCAGGACAAGACGGCTGTGGTCCGCGTTGACCGCACCTTCCTTCATCCTGTCATGAAGAAGATCGTGCGCCGCTCGAAGAAGTATCACGCTCACGACGAAGCCAATGTCGCTGTCGAAGGTCAGCGCGTCACTATTCAGGAGTGCCCGCCGCGCTCCAAGCTGAAGACGTGGGAGCTGGTTGCTGGAGAAGGGGCTGACTCATGATCCAGATGCAATCCAACCTTCGCGTCGCCGACAATTCCGGCGCCCGCCGCGTCCAGTGCATCAAGGTGCTGGGTGGTGCAGGCCGCCGTTATGCGTCGGTGGGCGACATTATCGTCGTCTCGGTCAAGGAAGCTATTCCGACCGGCCGCGTGAAGAAGGGCGATGTGCGCCGCGCTGTCGTCGTACGCGTCTCGAAAGACATTAACCGCCCCGACGGGTCGACCATTCGTTTCGACACCAATGCCGCTGTGCTGGTGAACAACAATGGCGAGCCGATCGGTACCCGGATCTTCGGCCCGGTTCCGCGCGAGCTTCGCGCCAAGAACCACATGAAGATCGTCTCTCTGGCTCCGGAGGTGCTGTAACCATGGCTGCCAAAGTGAAAAAAGGTGATCGCGTGATCGTGACCGCCGGCCGCAACAAGGGTGTTCAGGGCGAAGTGCTGAAAGTGCTTCCTTCCGAGAACCGTGTTGTTGTCCAGGGCATCAATGTCGTGAAGCGCCACCAGAAGCCGGGCCAGATGGACCCAGGCGGCATCAAGACGTTCGAAGCGCCGATCCATGTCTCCAACGTGGCGATCATGGATCCACGTGACGGCAAGCCGACCCGCGTCGGTTTCAAGTTAGACGAGCATGGC
>NZ_JBARZC010000167.1:0-7019 GCF_049649345.1 Henriciella sp.
CGAATGGGACATGCTGCCCGATTATGGTGCGGACCAGCCTGCCGACGACAAGCGCCCCTGCGGCCTGACCCCGGGCCATCACGCCGAATGGGGCGGGCTCCTTCTGAAGATCGAAGCGGCCTGCAAGAAAACTGGCCGCCCGGTGCCCGACTGGCTGCTGCCTGATGCGGTCGCCCTGTTCGACAAGGCGATCGAGCTGGGCTGGGCGCCAGATGGCGAGCCGGGAATGGTCTATACTGTGAGGTTTGACGGAGAGATCTCTGTCCCCAATCGCGCCTGGTGGGTGCAGGCAGAACTCGCGAATACGGCTCTCATGCTGCATCGCCGCACGGGGCAGGTCTGGTTCGAGGATATTTATCGGAAAGCGTGGGACTTTATCGCCGATCGGCTGATCGACCACGAGGCCGGCGGCTGGCGCCCTGAAGTCGATGCCGAGGGGCACCCAAGTGGCGTGGTCTATCCGACGCGA
Organism: Henriciella sp.; assembly: GCF_049649345.1. Taxonomy (GTDB): domain Bacteria; phylum Pseudomonadota; class Alphaproteobacteria; order Caulobacterales; family Hyphomonadaceae; genus Henriciella. The sequence continues at coordinate 470 of NZ_JBARZC010000167.1, forward strand.
GAGGATCTCTATCACGCCTTCCAGGCCACGGTGACGCCCCTCATTCCCGTATCCGCGTCTCTCGCAGATGGCTTGCGCTGAGGCCGCACTGACAGAAACCGGCTAGTAGTTTGCGGTAATCGCTTCGTTGCCCCAGAGTTTTTCGAGCTTGGCGTCGCGCCCGCAGCCCCGGCGGTAGAAGCGGTATTTTATCGGCGTGGTGCGATAATAGTCCTGATGATAATCCTCGGCCGGCCAGAAGTCGCTGGCGTCTATCACCTTCGTGACGACCGGTCCGGGGAGAACGCCCGACTCTTCAATCTCATTGATTTCAGTTTCCACAACGTCCCGCTCTTCGGCGTCGCTGACAAAGACGGCTGTACGATAGCTCTCGCCCTTGTCGCAGAACTGGCCGCGCGGATCGGTCGGGTCGATGGTGCGGAAGAAATGGTCGACCAGCTCTTCATAGGACACACGGGTCGGATCATAGCTGATTTTCACGGCCTCATAGTGGCCCGTATCGCCATAGGTGACCTTTTTATAGGTCGGTTCTTCGACCGTGCCGCCGGTATAGCCTGACACCGTTGAAACAACGCCGTCGACCTTGTCGAAATCGGCTTCGACACACCAGAAACAGCCGCCTGCAAAAATCGCAGTCGACAGTTTTGACGTGCTGGCTTCCGGCTCGCCGCTCTGGTCTGCGACGGCGCTCCACAGGAATCCTGTTGCGATGGCAGCGGCTCCGGCGAGGGCTGCGATTGTGGTGGTTTGCGAACGTTTCATGGTCGTGCCGATTTTTGTCTTGTGTAACGGCGATATGGCGATCAGCACCCAGGTTTGGAGGGCTCAATTGCATATCTCACGAAAAGGTGTTTCCAGCCTCAACGCCTATTAACCATGATTTGGGGTTATTTGTCAGCTTGAAAGGCGCTCGACTTCTGCTTCGGACAGCTCGGAATTGTCATAGACGTTCTGAACATCGTCGAGTTCATCGAGCACATCGAGCAGCTTCATAAGCGTGTCGGCCTGGTCGCCCTCGACCGGGACATTGTTCTGCGGTTTCCAGATAAGCTTGGTCGATTTGGCCTCGACCTCGCCGAATTTTCCTTCGAGCGCGCTGGCGACGTCCATCAGGTCTTCACGCTCTGTATAGATCCAGTGGCCGTCCTGGTCGGACTGCACGTCCGTCGCGCCGGCCTCGATGGCCGCTTCCATGATGTCCATCTCGCCGCCGGCCTCTGGCGGCAGTTCGATCTCGCCGACCTGGTCGAAGCCGAAGGAGACAGAGCCTGTCTCGCCAAGGTTGCCGCCATTCTTGGAGAATGCAGAGCGGATCTCGCTTGCCGCGCGGTTCTTGTTGTCGGTCGAGGCCTCGACGATGATGCCGACACCGCCCGGGCCAAAGCCTTCATAGCGGATTTCGAAATATTCCTCGCCGGCCCCGCCCTGACCCTTGTCGACGGCGCGCTTGATATTGTCCTTCGGCATCGACTGGCCGCGCGCATTATTCATTGCCAGGCGCAGACGCGGATTGGCGTCCGGGTCAGGTCCGCCGAGTTTCGATGCGATGGTGATTTCCTTGGACAGGCGCGCAAACAGGGCGGCGCGTTTCTTGTCCTGCGCACCCTTGCGGTGCTGGATGTTGGCCCATTTCGAATGTCCAGCCATGTCGACCTCATTTTTCTTTGCCGCTGAAGCGGTCTGTGTCCGCCGATCTAGCCGAGCTGCGCCAGATTTGAAAGATATCGATGCAGACTTACAGATTTCGCAAGGAAGATATTAAGACAGCTTGCCTAGATCTTAAGACTTTAGGCAGCTGGAGTGCGCCATGAACCTCGCAAGACTGATAGACCGGATTTTCGAGCTCGATGGTGGCCATCAGGCGTTTGATTTCGGCGCGTTCGAGATCAGATCCGCCTTCCAGCCGATCTACGCGATCAACAATAATGCCGGCATGCTGTACGGGGTCGAAGCGCTCGCGCGGCCGCTGTTTCGCGGCAAGTCGATCGAGCCGATGGATTTCTTTTCCCGGCTGTCGTCGCGCGACCGCTTTGTCGCCGACTGGGCGTGTCTGCTCCTGCACATTGCCAACACAGCCGCCTGGCAACTCGGCAATACGAGCCTGTTTGTGAACCTCAATCCCAATTCCTGTAACTACACCTCGCAGATGATCCACGGCCTCGACCGCTATGCCGAACTGGTTGCCGAGAAGGGGCTCAAGCCGTCAAATGTCGTGTTCGAGATCACCGAGGAAGATGGCGGCGACAAGGCCGCGCTGTCGGAGATCGTCGACAAGCTGAAATCGGTCGGCTTCAAGATCGCGATTGACGATTTCGGCGTCGGCAGTTCTGATCTGATGCGCGTCATCGAGCTTCAGCCGGATATCATCAAGGTTGATGCGGGCTGGTTCCGCCGCATGATGGAAGGCGAGGATACCCGCCAGTTTGCCCATTCGATCATCCTGAAGCTGCACGAGATGCGCGCCCACCTCCTGTTTGAAGGGGTTGAGACACCGCGTGAGCTTCACTGGGCGCGAGAATGCGCCGGGTCTCTGATCCAGGGCTGGCTGTTCGGCAAGGCGACGCATATGGGCGAGGCGACCGAGGCCAAGAAAGTCGCCATGCCTGCGACCAAGCTGCCGCAGCAGAAAAGCGCCTAGGTCTTCGCAGGCACAGCGGCTGCAAGCTTGCCGCCCATGCGTAGCGGTTCGATCCTTGTCGCAAGCCCCGTCTTGTCATCGGTCTCGACATAGACCCCGCACAGGGTGCCTTCACCGAGTGCCGGCGCGTAGCGCTCGCCTGGCAACTGCGTCGCAAAGCGGTTGATCGAATTTTCCTTCTTCATGCCGATGACGCTGTCATAGTCACCGCCCATGCCGGCATCTGTCTGATAGGCGGGGCCGTTTTCGAGGATCATCAGGTCGGCGGTCGGTACATGGGTATGGCTGCCGACGACGAGGCTGGCGCGGCCGTCGCAATAATGGCCCATGGCCATCTTTTCGCTGGTTGCCTCGCAATGCATGTCGACAATGAGCGCGTCTACCGCCATGCCGAGCGGCATCGAATCCAGGGCATGGTCGGCGTGGTGGAAGGCATTTTCCAGCTGCTGACGCATGAAGACATTACCCTGCAACTGCACGACACCCACGCGTCTGCCATCTGACAGGACGAAGACGTGCGCTCCCTTGCCCGGAGCCTTCGCCGCCGCCGGATAGTTGATCGGGCGAAGAAGGCGTGGTTCGCGCTCGATATAGGTCAACGCCTCGCGCTGGTCCCAGGCATGATCGCCGAGGGTCAGGCAATCTGCGCCGGCATTGAAGAAGTCATTGGCAATGGATTCTGTCAGCCCGAAGCCGCCAGCCGCGTTCTCCGCGTTCACAATCACGAAGTCGAGCTCAAGGTCACGGCGCAGGCCGGGCAGATAGTCCATCACCGCGGTGCGGCCCGGTTTGCCGACGACATCTCCGAAATAGGCAAGTTTCATGGGCTGAGGATATGCGCCCGCAACAGGCAAAAGAAAAGGCGCGCCGGGCAGTTTCCGGCGCGCCTCGATATTTCAGTTGATGTGACGACTAGTTTTTGTGCGTCGCCGAGAAGCCGAGATACTCTTTGGTCAGCAGGCTCGGGTCTTCCATGGTTGAAAGCGTTTCGGCCGACAGTGGCTCGTTCGGATTGAGCTTGACCGTCAGCGTGCCCGGCTCGGTAATAAAGCCGGATACAGCTGTTGCCAGCTCAGTCACGATGTCCATGTCGATGCCGCTGCCCTGGGCCATCATCGGGGCCATACCCATCATCATGGCGGCTTGCGCGCGCATCTGCTCAGGGTCTTCGCCCGACTGGGCGGCGACGGCGTTGAAGATACGGTCAACCAGGCTGTCATCTTCGACGGAGAGTTCGAAATTGTAGAATTCGAGCTCGTTCATCGCTTCCTGGAAGGCCATCGGATCGGGCTCAGCGCCCTCTGCCATGTCCTCGAAATCGAAAGCCGTCATGACTTCCTTATTGTACGCCGCATACCCGGCCAGCTTGCCGCCGAAATTGAATTTCGCGCCGTCGACCAGCTCGAAATAATTGTCCTTGGCGGCAAAGGTGATGACGTCGTTTTCAGGATCGTAGGTCGATGTGCCTGCGCCCTTCATTTCGATCGACTCATAGCCGATCATGCTGAGCCCCTGTGCGAGGCCAGCGCCGGCTTCGCCGCCATCTGGATCGGCATCAAGCGTCATCGAAAATGGCTCGGTGACGAATTTGACCGGCTGGCCGGCCGCATTGCGTTCCACAGAGGAGTCGAGCGATGGCATCTTGAAGCTCGCGCCGGCGGCCTCAACCGAGAAATTGTCCATGGCGATCCTGTCATAGCCAGGGTCCATCGGTTTTTCGTAGACCTTCTCCATCACGGCCTGCGCCAGCTGCTCTTCATTGCCGAGGTTCTGCTGGACGGCTTCGAGGAAACCGAGATCGAGGCCCGACATGTTGAGCGAGGCCAGCGACATCTTCACAGGCGTACCGCTGTCTTCGTCCATGACATCGAACTTGAGGTCTTTCAGCACGGCGCGGGCCGCCTTCTGGTCCTTCAGGTCACGGACTTCGAATGAGTTGATGCTGAAGGTGCCGGTTGCGTCTTCATCGTCGAAGGCCGCAGCGATATCGCTGATCGTCCAGGCGTCGAAACCGATCTGTTCGGCGCTCGGGAAGGGCGCCTCGGCGTCAGCTGCGCCAAGATGCGCGGCCAGCCAGGCGGCGAGCTCCGGGGTCGGGTTGAGCACTTCAATCGCGCCGACCGTCACAGAGCCATTGTCCATCTCTTCGTCGTCGATCGAGATGTCGGACAGGGTCATTTTCGAGAAGGACGCCTTGCCGTCGACCATGTCGAGCCCGTCAAAGACGAGCGAAGCGGCGCTCAGGCCGTCTGCTTCGTCGCCGGCAATGGTGACATCGCTGAAAGTCGCCTTGGCGCCATCCACCGACTTGTTGCCGTACACGACGACGCCGTCGCCGGAATTGGTCAGCGACATGGCTGCCAGGGCGTCATTGGCTTCGGCAGGATCGCCGGCACGCACAGAGACTTCGCTAAGCGGCCGGTCTGCTGCATCGCCGCCGTCATTTCCGCAGCCGCTGAGCACTGCAATGGCTGCTACGCCAGAAAGTAGGTATTTCATAATGATAGGTTCCCCTAAACTAGATCCTTGAGATCGATTCGAACGCGCCGTTAGCTCCGAGCAATATCATGACTGTCGATAAAGGCCAGACTTTGACACTTACTTCCGCAACCGGACGGGCCATTCCCGTCCGGATCGAGATCAACCCACGCGCTAAACGCCTCATTTTAAGGCTTGATGAACAAAAACATGAAGTTGTCGCGGTTGCGCCGAGCAAGCGGCTGGTCAAGGACGCGGCCCGGTTTGCAAGCGAGCGCATAGGCTGGATCGAGAGCCGTCTGGCGCTGTTACCGGACCAGATCAGGCTGGCGCCGGGGGACCGGTTCCAGCTGTTTGGCCGCGACTGCGTCATCTCGCTGGAGGGGGAAGGGCGGCGCGCCAGTCTGATCGAGGGCGATCCGCTGGTCCTGTCTCTGCCGGGCGATTCCGACACGGTGGGCCGCAGGGCGGAGCGGTTCCTGAAGACGCTCGCCAAGCAGGAGCTTACAGCCGCTGTCGAGGCTTATTGCGGCGAGCTTGGGGTCGATGTGCGCCGCGTTACGGTGAAGGATACCCGCTCGCGCTGGGGCTCGTGCACGTCCGATGGGCGGCTGGCTTTCTCCTGGCGGCTTATCATGGCGCCGCGCGAGGTGCTGGAATATGTCGCCGCGCATGAATGTGCGCACCTGCTTGAAATGAACCACAGTTCGCGCTTCTGGGCGCATGTCGAGCGCTGCCGGCCAGCCTGGAAACGGGAACGCAGCTGGCTCAAACGCCACGGATCGAAACTTCACGCCGTTAGAATCTAGCCGGTCAGGCGGTCGTCGTTTCGGGGGTATCAGTGCCGGCCTTTTCAGGCTCTTCCTTCTTCACCGGCTGCTGTTCGGGCGCAAAACTGATGATCGTCGCGCCTTCGCCGCCACGCGCTTCGCGGCTCGGACCAAGCAGGACGAGCGTTCCGTCCGGGCGGATTTCGGCGACAAGATCGCCTTTGGGGCGCTCGGCGAGGAATTGTTCGAGCGTGTATTTGTCCGTGAGGCGCGTGCGCGAGAAGGTCCAGCCGCGATACTGGTCGCGCACCAGGCCGTCATAGGTGCGCCCGCGCCGGATCAGCGTGCGCCCGCGGGCAGACGAGCCCACAGATTTGTCGTCCACATCGTCGCCTTCCGACAGCGATAGCTGATAGACGCGATGGCGGCCCACTTCGGGGGCAAACTGGTTGCAGACGAGCGCATTGTGGGAATCGTTCGTCGACAGCGCCACCACGGTGGCAAAACGCGAATGGTCGAGCTTGATCTCGGCATCTTCGGACAGGACTTCGCCGATAAACGTGTCGAGCCCCACCTCGCGTGCCGGTCTTAGCCGGCGATAATTGCTGTCAGCCATGATGACGTCGATCTTGCTGGCCTTGAGCGCCTTGGCAAATTCCACGCT
>NZ_JBARZC010000168.1:0-4056 GCF_049649345.1 Henriciella sp.
GAAGATAGGAAAGGCTGCGGCCGATGCCGGCGCCAAACCAGCCCGCAGCCACCGGCATGATCGCAAAGATCGCAAAAAGTCCGCCGACCTGAAGCAGGACGACAAGCGCAGTCATGTGCAGCATGAACAGAAGTCCGCCATAGGTCGCGCGAAACTCTGAGAAACCGCCGGGTCTTGCTGGATCAGGATCAGGCACGAGGCGAACCACCCCTTGCGCCCATTTCGGCGCAAAAAGAGAGCCGAGCCCCATCAGGGCGCCGGCAAACAGGGCGAGGGCGGATATAATGGTGAGCAAGCTCATCGCGGTCTCTTTTGCTGATCGGTCGGTGTTGAAATAATCCGCCCGTTTGAAATGACGAATGGAGACTGTCTCAGACGCCGGCCTGCTTCCACGCAGATTTGGGCCAGCGTCTGTGCTGCCAGAACCATTGCTCGGGATGAGCCCGGACCTGGTCTTCGATGAAGCCGGTGATCTTCTGAACCAGATCCGTGACGGCGGCGTCGCCATCTAGCGCCGGATCCGGCGTAATCGTTTCGTGGATCGTCACCCGGAAACGGGCCGGGCCGGTGCGAACGGTCGAGACGGGGATAATCGGTACACCGAACTTCTGGGCGAGGCGGGCAGGGCCGGGGGCCGTCATCGCTTCATGGCCGAAGAAAGGGATACCGATACCCTTGTTGAACTTCTGATCATTCATCAGGGCGACGGACCGGCCAGCCGAAAGCGCGCGCATCAACTCGCGCGTGCCGAGGCCCTTCGGGGTGAGAACACCGATGCCATACTCATGGCGGACCTTGTTGATGCGCCGGTCGATATGCGGGTTGTTGAGCGCGCGATAGGTCACCAGGCAGTCGACGGGCCGGCGGCAAATGACGGCAGCCATAACTTCCCAATTTGCGAAATGGCCTGAGATAAAGACCGCGCCCTGCTCCGCCTGCTCGACAGCATCGAGGCGTTCGGAATGGACGACGTCTACCCGGTCGCCATCATAAGGGTGAATCTTCGGCAGGTGAGGCAGCTCGCCAGCCGTGCGACCGACACTTTCCCAGCTTGCTTTCGCGACACGGTCGATCTCTTCGTCCGGCCAGTCCGGAAAAGCCATGCGCAGATTGCGCCTGACGGTCTTGTCCTGGCTGAGCAGCGGGGCGATGCTTTTTACGATCCAGCCGGCGGTGTCAGAGGCACGGTCCGGCCCGAGCAGTTTCATCGGCCACCAGTAGACGACGTCCCAGGCAATAGCCTCCAGCCGCCAGGCCAGGCGCTGGCCAAAGGTCGAGCGATTGTCGATATCCTTTGGGCGGACATATTGCTGGCCGGTCTCGCTCATGAGGCTTGTTTCACACGCTCCATCAATGGGCCAAGCAGATGGTCCAGCTCTGCAGGATTTTCAAATTCTATCCGCACAGGCAATGTAACGATACCTGTGCGCTGCTCCGGCGTGAGGCGGACGAAATCCTTTTCGGTCGTGATGAGCGTCGCATCGCGCGCTTCGGCTAATTCCCTCAGATATTTGAGATCACCATCTGAATAGACATGGTGATCTGGGAATGGGACGTCTTCGGCGATGTCCGCACCGCAGCCCTTCAGGGTTTCAAAAAACTTCTCCGGCCGGCCAATGCCCGCAAAGGCGAGAAAGCGTCCGGGCAGATGGCTCGATGCGGGGACGAGCCGTGTACGGATGATCGGCAGGGTTACGTCTGAAAGCTCTGCCGGATCGTCGCCGCTGCCGGTCAGCACAATCGCGTGCGCCCTTGCGAGACTCTCGGAGACCGGCTCTCTCAGCGGTCCTTTCGGAATGACATGCCCATTCCCGAAGACGGCCTGCCGGTCGACTGTGACGAGCGAGAGGTCCTTGTATAGGCCGGGGTTCTGGTGTCCGTCATCCATGATGACGAGATCCACACCCGCCTCATGCATGTCGCGGCCGGCGGCTGCGCGATCCGCGCCAATCCAGGCTTCGCCGGTCGCCGAAAGCATCAGGGCCTCGTCGCCCACCTCGGCTGCGCTGTGATGTGCCGCATCGACTTTGAGCGGCCCTTTTTCGCTGCCGCCATAGCCGCGCGACAGCGTCGCGACCCTTGCGCCGGGCAGGGCGGCGGCCAGCCGGTCACGAATGGCAGCGGCGACCGGGCTCTTTCCGGTTCCCCCCGCGCTGACATTCCCGACGCAGATGACCGGGATATCGAGCTTCACTGGATCGGCAGATTTGATCCGGTTGCGCGTTACGGCAGCATAGAGGCCTGCGACAGGCGTCAGCAATATGCGGGTCAGGGGCGCCGCTTCGCGCGACTTCGGATCGACATCCCTGTCCCAGAAACGAGGCGCGCGCATCATGGCTGGCCCTCGGCGCCTGCAGCGACCTCATCCTCTTCCAGCAGCCCCATCAGCGCTGCAACAGTCGCGTCCATCGGTGCTCTTGTCTGCTCATCAAGATAGGCCTGCATGGCGGCAGAAGGCGGCGCAGCCGGGAAGGCTGCGGCGAGGGCTTGCGGCGTGTCGACAATCTGAAGGCCGCCCTTTCCTCTAAGACCAGAGACGACATCGTCGAAATTGAACAGGTCGGGGCCAGTCAGGACAGGCTTGCCTGCCTGCAGGATCTCTATCGGGTTGTGACCGCCCACGCCTCTTGCATGCCCGCCGCCGAGATACACAGTGTCGGATAGGGCGGTGAACAGGCCAACCTCGCCCAGCGTATCGGCCAGGAGCACGTCGTCGGACGTAGCCGGAGCCTGCCCAGTTGAACGCCGCGAGAATGTCTTGCTGCGCGATTTGAGGAGGTCGGCAATCTCTCCGGCGCGCTCAGGGTGGCGGGGCACGAGAATGAGGGCAGGGGACGGGTCCATCCCTTCGGCCGCGTCGAGGATGAACGCCTCCTCGCCCGAATGGGTCGAGATGGCGGCAAGAACCTGCCTGTTGCCGGCGAAACGCTCCTTCAGGGAGTCCAATTCAGCCTCATCATAAGATTGAGGCGGAAGAGAAGCCTTGAGATTGCCCGGCACGAGAATGGGCCGGCCCGAATACTTCTGGAGGCCTTTGGCAGTTTGCGCGTCTGCGGCGAGGATCGCATCGAAGCTCGAGAACACCGACCGGGCAAAGCCCGGCCATTTGTCCCAGCCGGTTACAGACCGTTCGGTCATCCGCGCATTGATGAGGGCAAGCGGAACGCCCTTCGCGCTCGCCTCAAGGATCAGGTTTGGCCAGATCTCGCCCTCGGCAAAGACGCCGAGCGAAGGCGCCCAGTGATCGACAAACCGTTTAGCGATGGCTGGCGTATCGATCGGGGCGAACTGGTGGGCGGCAACCTCGCGCAGGTCTGCGCTGTCATCGATCGCCTTTGCGATAAGCTCTGCGGATGTGCGGGTCTGGCTCGTGATCAGGAATTTGAGGCTTGGGCGCTGCGCTATCAGCTGTTCGGCGAGGGCGAGAAGCAGCTTTGTCTCGCCAATGCTCGCCCCGTGCATCCAGACAAGTTCTGTGCCGGATGCAGCCGCCGGCCCCCTGGCAAATCTCTCAGCCGTGCGCTGGCGATCTTCCTTGCCGGTTCTTACGCGGTGGGAAACGAGCGCGCCCAGGAAAGGGTGGGCGACGCGGGTCACGGTTCGGTAAAGGGTACGGCCCAGACTCATGTCAGGCCTTTTATCGACTAATTTGGCGTAGGTCGCCAGCAGCACTCAGTCTTTGCTCGATATTATCGCAGCGGCGCGGGCGTGAACGACGGCCATTGCATCGGCTAACTGTGCCCGTGCGCGCTCCACATCGTCGGTTCTTTCAAGAAAGATTGGCGCGCCTATCACCATAGCGCCGCGCGCGAAAGGGATCGGGATCATGAAGTTGTCCCATGTATTCAGACGTTTCACGGGCCGGCAATCAAGCGCGTAAGGTATGAGGGCGGCGCCGGTCCGCTGTGCGAGGAGGATCGGGCCGGGCTGGACCGTTTCGGCCGGGCCGCGCGGTCCATCGGGCGTAATGCAGAGGACGCTGTTGGCACGCAGTCGGCGGCTTGCCTCGGCGAGCGCAGCGACCCCGCCCTTGTCCTTCTTCTTGCGCTTGTGGGT
>NZ_JBARZC010000169.1:0-5148 GCF_049649345.1 Henriciella sp.
TGACTATCTCGCCCAGCGGGGCAGGTTCGTCGAGGTCGACGGGTCGCCAAGCATCGTCATGTGGGAGGGGCAGATCCACCAGACCGACGCCAACGGCGCGTTGAGCATCCTCGATTTCGACCAGTCGACCTTTGATCTGACGCCCTTCATGGAAGACCGCGGCGCCGTCGTGCTGAAAGCGTCCGACCGCTACCTGCATGAACTCGTCAACATCGACCGGACGAACTATCAGCAATTGCAGGATGTCGACAAATTCCTGGCCGAAGCGCATGCACGCCTGACGACACCGCTGGTCAGCATTGCCATGGCGCTGATCGCGATCATGGCAGTGCTCGGCGGGGACTTTAACCGACGGGGCTATAACCGGCGCATTGTGTTTGCGACGGCGGGCGCGCTGGGCCTGATCATGGTTCAGCTAACCGTGCAGTCGGCAAGCGTAGACAGCGTGGCAGTGAACGCGGCGCAGTGGATCGTTCCGCTCGGCACGCTCGCCATTCTGTCCTTCATCTTCTTCCAATGGCAGCTCAGACCGGCCAGGCGCGTCAGAGGGTTCCGCTGATGTTTCTGAACCGGATCCAGCGCTATATCTTCACCCAATGCCTGACCAGCCTCACGCTTGTCATCTCAATCTTCGTGGTGACCATTCTTCTGGTCGACGTCGTCGAACAATTGCGCACCGTTGGCGGCGATGTGGAGCTGTCGCCTATGACGGCGGTGCAGCTATCGACGATGAAGCTGCCCGGCCTGATCGAGCAGACCTTGCCCTTTGCGATACTGGTCGCGGCGATGATGGCCTATAGCCGTCTCAACAAGCGCTCTGAACTCTCCGTCATTCGCGCCACCGGCCTCTCCGCTTGGCAATTTCTGGCGCCGCTTGTCTGGATGTCTGTGCTGGTCGGGCTCATTTCGATCATGGTGCTCAATCCGCTCGGCGCGCGGCTTTCAAACGAGTTCGAGGAAACGCGCAACAGCCTGCTCATCGCAGGCGGTGTGAGACCTGATTCGAGCCGCACGGATGTCTGGTTACGTCAGGGCGACGGCAATTCGCAGATCGTGATCCGGGCCGGCAGCGTCGACAGTACCGGCCAGGTTTTCGAGGATGTGAAGATGCTGGAAGAAGGCCGCGTCTTCGATGATGGCCGGCCAACACAGCGGCTTGATTTCGTCCGCCGCATCGATGCCGAGCGCGCGCGCATCATCGATGGATTCTGGCAGATCGAGAATTTGATTGAGAACATACCCGGTCAGCCGCCCCAGCGTATGGAACGCCTCGCCATTCCGACCGATCTTGATCCAGACACCCTGCTCGACCGGTTTACCTCTCCCAACACGATCGGCTTCTGGCGCCTGCCGGGCTTCATCCAGCAGACGGGCCGGGCTGGCCTCGACACGTCGCGCTTTCAGGTCCGCTTCTTCAGCCTGACGGCGATCCCTGTCTTCTTTACCGCCATGGGGCTGATCGGGGCGCTCGTCTGTCTGCGCCTGTCTCGCCTTGGCGGCACCAGCCGGCTGGTTTCTATCGGCGCGCTTGCGGCGACGGGCGTCTTCTTCATTATGCAATTCTCATCGAGTCTCGGCTCATCCGGCGCACTTCCGCCTGTCATCGCGGCCTGGTCACCGGCCCTGTTTGCCCTGTTCTCAAGCCTGACAGTCCTTGCCTATCGCGAGGATGGCTGAAGTTTCTCACGGGTTGACAGTCTCAAAGCTGACCACCAAGTTCCGCCGCTCTCTGGAGGAGCCCCCATATGAAAGTCGTTGTTGTTGAGTCGCCCGCAAAGGCAAAGACGATCAACAAGTATCTCGGAAGCGATTACAAGGTTCTGGCCTCTTACGGCCATGTCCGTGACCTTCCGTCAAAGGATGGCTCCGTCGATCCGGACAATGACTTTGAAATGATCTGGCAAGCCGACTCAAAGTCGGCTGGCCGCATTCGCGATATCGCCGAAGCCACAAAGTCGGCTGACAAGCTTATTCTCGCGACTGACCCTGATCGCGAAGGCGAAGCGATCAGCTGGCACCTCCTCGAAGCGCTGGAAAAGCGCAAGGCGCTGAAAGGCATCCCGGTCGAGCGGGTCGTCTTCAACGCGATCACCAAGAATGCCGTTACGACGGCCATGAACCAGCCGCGCGAGATCGACCAGGAACTGGTCGATGCCTATCTCGCCCGCCGCGCGCTCGACTATCTGGTTGGTTTCAATCTCTCGCCTGTCCTCTGGCGCAAGCTGCCGGGGTCGCGCTCTGCCGGGCGGGTCCAGTCTGTCGCGCTTCGCATCATCTGCCAGCGCGAACTCGAAATCGAGACCTTCCAGCCGCAGGAATACTGGACGATCGAAGCCGATCTTCGCGCCAAGGATGGCAGCGAATTCAAGACGCGGCTCTATGCGCTGGACGGCAAGACACTCAAGAAATTCGACCTGCCTGATGAGAAGACGGCCACCGAGGCTCTGAATGCCGTCCAGGTCGGCGGCTATACGGTCAGCTCGGTTGAATCAAAGCCGGTCAGGCGCAATCCGCCGCCGCCCTTCATCACCTCGACGCTCCAGCAGGAAGCCTCCCGCAAGCTCGGCTTTTCAGCCAAGCGCACCATGCAAGCCGCCCAGAAACTCTATGAGGAAGGCCGCATCACCTATATGCGGACCGACGGCATCAACATGGCCGAAGAGGCCTATGGCGCTGCGCGCCGCCAGATCGAAAGCGATTACGGCGCCCGCTACCTGCCTGAAAAGGCCCGTCGCTATTCCTCCAAGGCAAAGAACGCCCAGGAAGCGCACGAAGCGATCCGCCCGACCGATTTTTCCATCCGCCCTGAAAGCTATCGCGGCGACGGGGATCTGAAAAAGCTCTACACGCTCGTCTGGCGCCGGGCTGTGGCCTCGCAGATGGAAGCGGCCGAGTTTGAGCGCACGACGCTCGACTTTGCCTCAAAGGACAAGCGCGCAACGCTCCGCGCGACCGGCCAGGTCGTCGTCTTTGACGGCTTCATCAAGCTCTATACCGAGGGCCGGGATGATGGCGACGACGACGATGACGCCGAAGGCCGCCTGCCCAAGATGGCCGAAGGCGAGCATGCAGACCTGAAGGACGCAAAGTCCGAGCAGCATTTCACCCAGCCGCCGCCGCGCTTTACCGAAGCCTCTCTGGTCAAACGGCTCGAAGAACTCGGCATCGGCCGCCCGTCGACCTATGCCTCGACCCTCTCGACGCTGGAAGACCGCGACTATGTCCGTCTTGAGAAAAAGCAGCTCATTCCCGAACACAAAGGCCGGCTCGTTACCGCCTTTCTCGAGAATTTCTTCGCACGCTATGTCGAATACGATTTTACCGCTGAGCTGGAAGAACAGCTCGACGTCATCTCGGATGGCAAGCTCGACTGGAAAGCCTTCCTGAAAGACTTCTGGCAGCAATTCCAGGCCGCTATCGCAGAAACCAAGGAGCTTCGCGTTTCAAATGTGCTTGATGCGCTGAATATCGCGCTCGGGCCGTATGTCTTCCCGAAGACCGATGAGAATGGCAACGTCAAGGAAAACCCCCGCCTCTGCCCGCTCTGCAATGAAGGGGAGCTGTCGCTGAAACTCGGCCGGCACGGCGCCTTTGTCGGCTGCTCGCGCTATCCCGACTGCAAGTTCACCCGGCCCTTCTCCGCTGACAATGAGAAAGACGGCTCGATCAATCCGGAGGGCGAAGAGCTCGGCATCCATCCCGACACTGGCCAGCCCGTGCTGCTCAAGTCGGGCCGGTTCGGCCCGTATGTCGAGATGGAGACAGACGACAAGCCCAAGCGGACGAGCATTCCAAAGGGCTGGGAGCCGCAATCGGTCAATCTTGAACGGGCGGTGAAACTTCTCTCGCTGCCCCGCGAAGTCGGCCAGCACCCGGAAGACGGCGAACCCATCCTCGCCAATCTCGGCCGCTACGGGCCTTATGTTCAGCACCAGCGCACCTTCGCCAATGTTAAGGACGTCGAGGAACTGTTCGATATCGGCCTCAACCGCGCGGTCACGCTGATCGCCGACAAGAAGGCGAGCCGCGGCGGCGGGCGCGGCAAGGCCGAGCCGCTGAAGGAGCTTGGCAAGCACCCGGTCGATAGTGAGCCCATCCACGTCTTTGAAGGCCGCTACGGGCCCTAAGTGAAGCATGGCAAGACCAATGCGACCCTGCCAAAGGATGTGACGCCCGATACGGTCACACTTGAGCAAGCGGTCGAGCTTGTCGACGCCAAGGCCAAGAAGCCTGCAAAAAAGAAAAAGGCGCCGGCAAAGAAAAAAGCCGCGGCGAAGAAATAGCGCCGCGGCCTCGTGCGCGCGGCCCAAACTCATTTCCCCCGGCCATTTGCTTCAGAAAAGATTTGAACCAGTTCCTGTGCTACACATTCATTGAGTTACGACTCAATGTGAGAGGAGACTGACATGTCTGAACACGATACAAATGATGCACGCCAGGGCGCAACGGGCTTTGGTATGCGCTGGGTTCTGGTGATTTCCATCATCGCGGCGGTTATTGCGATGGGAATTCTGTTCGGGATCATGATGTAGGCGCGAGGCCCCCTTAATTTTCCCAGGCTGGAATGAATTCGAGCATTCCGGCGCAGAATCTCCTATATGCGGACCATGAGTTTTCCTGATCGCGAGACTGTTCTCGACTTTATCAACAAAAATCCGTCCCTCACCACAAAGCAGGAGATTGCCCGTGGCCTGAAGGTGAAAGGCCGCGAGCGCCAGGCGCTGCGCTCCATCCTGAAAAGCCTGGAGGCTGACGGGACGCTGGAACGAACCGGCAAGCGCGCCTGGGCGAAAGCGGATACGCCGCCTCCAACTGGCGTGATCGCCTTTGAAGCAATTGACGAGGATGGCGAACTGATCGCCCGCATGGCCGGCAATGATGGCAATTTCGGACCGCCCATCCGCTATGCCGGCTATATGGGCAAGAGCCGCGGGCCCGCGCCTGGCGTTGGGGATCGCGGCCTCGCCAAGATCCAGGAATCCGGCGGCGACTACCACGCCAAGCTAATCAAGCTTTTCGAGAAGCGCGACGAAGAGAGCCCGATGACAGGCCGCTTCGAGCGCACGCCCAAAGGCGGACGTATCGTACCAGCCAATCGCCGCGACAAACGCTCACTTCTCATCGCCGAAAGCGACCGCAATGGTGCCG
>NZ_JBARZC010000170.1:0-5896 GCF_049649345.1 Henriciella sp.
GCTGACCAGCCGGGCGGCGCGCTGATCGGGCGTCTCGTCTGCAAGGTCCGATTTGCGGATCCCGGCCGCCGTCGCCCAGTTTCTGGCAGTCGCACGCGAAACTCTCAGCTTTTGAGCAGCCTCCTCAAAGGACAGACCGGCGCGAAGCGCGGTATCGAGCGTGATCAGCTTGCTTATCCGGCCAGGCGGAATGGAAGAGAAGTCTGGCGTGGGCGATGTCATCGAGGCGGCACTATGACCGGGCCGCCGCGCTGTGGGATGAATTGGCCGAATTGCCCGGCCCAGATGGGGCTTGGACAGGCAAGCCGGTTGCAGGTTTGCGACGGGTCTGAATTTAACCCGCAATTACCACGGGTTTAGCCTGCCGGATCGGCGATCTGTCCCACACCGTATCAGACGGAAACCTGGCCGTCTCAGGACGGCGATCCCAGCCGCGAGCGGATAAGATCGAGCCAGGCCGCCTGCCTGTGAATGAGGCTCACAAGGTCTTGCGGATCGCCATTTGCGACGAGCCGGTCGAGCCAGATCTGGGTAACGCCGCACTGGCTCTCAATCCAGTCGAGCAAGTGTTTCTGGTCCGCGCTGAGCGGCGCCGCGCTGTCGCCTGTTGCGCTGCATTTGTTGCAGGGCCGGGATTGCCGAGCCGGAATGTCCGTGCCGCCCGAACCGCCATAAAGTCCAGCCTCGTTTCTATACGACATGATGACGCCCTCACCTAGTTGCGAATAATTCTCATTTGCACATAAGTCAGACCGAGTCGTCAAGCCCCTATCTGGCCGGCCGGATTTGCCGAGACGTCCGGCGCCACTGGCGCTGCTGCAATTCGCCTCAGGCGCTGACGCGGTGACATCTCTTGACCTCAAAGCCGAGGCTTCCCCTATACGCCATGAAAACAGCGATGTACGGATAGGATATGGCAGACAGTTTTCTATCTCTGAGCAGCGGCTTTGAAGACGCGAGCGAAGCCGAATGGCTGGCCGCGGTGGAGAAGGCGCTGAAGGGTGGCGGGATCGAACGCATCACCCGCAAGAGCGATGACGGGATCGCGATCCACCCGCTCTATCGCGAGAGCGATTTCGCCAGCGCGGCCGATCCACTCGGCGCGCCGGGCAAGGCGCCCTACCTGCGCGGGCCGACTTCGGAACCTGACCCATATTTGCCCTGGGACATACGCCAGGCCTTTACCCATCCCGACCCGGAACAGACCAATCTGGAGGTGCTGAGAGATCTGGAAAGAGGCGTCTCTTCTATAGAGATTTCAGTCGATTGCACCGGGAGCGATGGCGTTGCGATCCATGATGCAGAGACGCTTGCGACAGCTCTGAACGGCGTCAATGCCGAGATCGCCACCATCGCGCTCGACCACAAGGGCAAGGGCTCCGGCACGTCGATGGCCGGCCTGCTCGCGCTCTGGGGCGAGGAGATGGGCACGAGCGCCAAACTCAAATTTGCGTTCAATATTGATCCGATCGGCATTCTGGTGCGCACCGGAGATGTCGAGGGCGGGATCGATGCGGCCTTTGTACGCACAGCCGAACTCTCGCGCGTGCTCTGTCTGCGCTATCCCAAAGCGACGACCTTGCGGGTCGACTCGCGGCCCTTGCATGAGGCCGGCGCGTCGGAGGCCCAGGAGCTTGGCGGCCTGATCGCCCACGCTGTCGACACGATGCGGCGGCTCGCCGCGGCCGGATATGACGTGAATGCCTTCCCGGCGCAGACCGTCTTCACGCTTGCCACAGGTGCCAATTACGGCCTCGAAATCGCCAAGCTGAGAGCGGCGCGACGCCTCTGGGCACGCCTACTGGAGGCGATGGATCTCGACGTTGAATCGATGCGCCTGCAATCGGTCAGCTCGGCGCGCATGCTGACGCGCTACGACCCCTGGGTGAATATGTTGCGCAATACAGCCGCCTGTTTTGCAGGGGCGGTCGGCGGCGCCGACGTGGTTACGGTGCGCGCCTTCAACGAAGCGCTTGGCGTGCCGGAAGAACTGGGCCGGCGAACCGCGCGCAACACGCAGATCATCGCGATGGAAGAGTCAGGCCTCGGCCGCGTCGCAGATCCGGCCGGCGGCGCCTGGTTTGAAGAGACCTTTGCCAGCGATCTCGCCGAAGCGGCCTGGAAGGAGTTCCAGACGATTGAACAGGAAGGCGGCCTCGTCGACAGCCTTGTTGCAGGCAAGCTCCAGGCGCGCATCGCAGAGACGCGCGAGGCCCGCTTCAAGGCGATCGCCACGCGTAAGGCACCGCTCACCGGCGTCAGCGAATATCCGCTGATCGATGGCGAGGACGCCCCGACCGCCGAGGTCAAGTTCGAGAGCACCGCAACCTCGGTCTCAGGCGAAGGCCTCGACTCCTTCCTTCAAGGCCTGCCAGACAAGCAAGGCGCGCCAACGACAGGCGAACCGCTAAGACCGATCTATCTCGCCCGCGATTTCGAAGCCCTGCGAGACCGCGCGGCCGCTCACGAACAGGCGACCGGCAAGCAGCCTTCCATCTTCATCGCGACGCTCGGGCCTCTGGCCGAACACAATGCGCGGGTCGATTTCGCGCGAAACCTTTTTGCGGCTGGCGGGATCGAAGGCAAGGCGCCGCCTGTGCCGCCGACTTCGTCAGAAGATATTGCAGCGGCTTTCCAGGCTTCGGGCTGCCGGATCGCCGTCATCTGCGGCAGCGACAAGCGCTATGAGACAGAAGCCGGACAGGCCGCCGAAGCCCTCAAGGCTGCAGGTGCCCAGCGCGTGTTCATCGCCGGTAAAGCTGAAGGCCCGGCTATTGATACCAATATCTTCATGGGCTGTGATGCGGTAAGTATCTTGCAGCTTGCCCATGCTGAACTGGGGACATCATCATGAAACATCGCTTTTTTATCTGCGCCGCCGCCTTTGCAGGCCTGACGTCCATCGCTGCAGCGGCCGATACGGTCGAGCCAGCCCTGACCGGAGAGTGGACCTGCACATCCGATCAGTCCGACCCGAATTTCAAGAGCCAGATCGCCTGGATCGCGACCTATGGCGATGACGGCACCTACACGGCCGAGTCCAACTCAACCGTGCGAACCGCCAGTGTCGGGCGCTATCGCATCCTCAGCTCCGATACAGGGACCTACAGCCTCGAAGACGGCCTGCTAGTCACGACGGCGACGGACATCACGACCGAAACCGTCGGGCTCAGCGGCAAAGTCGCCGAAAATGCCGAGATGAAGACCCGCGTCGAAAACTCTGTCACCCGAAGCGCTCAGGGCAGCGTTGGCAAACCGAAGACACGCCGGCTCGCCTGGTCAGACGAGGACACGATCACACTCCAGGACAATGCCGAGGGCGCCGGCACGCATTATCAATGCGCGCGAACAATGGTTGAGGGGTCCGAATGAGCCACTTCCCAGACTTCACCACCCTAGATTTCGAAACGCCCTCTGCGAAAGAGCCCTCAGGCGCGCGCGAGCGGACGCTGGAGACGCCGGAAGGCATCGATCTCGCCACGGCTTATTCCGCCGCAGATACAGCCGGTCTGGACTTCCTCGACGATTTTCCCGGCCTCGCGCCATTCGGCCGTGGCCCCTACCCGACCATGTACACCCAGCGGCCCTGGACGGTTCGCCAATATGCCGGGTTCTCGACCGCTGAGGACTCAAACGCCTTCTACCGCCGCAACCTTGCCGCCGGCCAGAAGGGCCTGTCGGTCGCCTTCGATCTTGCAACTCACAGGGGATATGACTCCGATCATGTTCGCGTGACAGGCGATGTCGGCATGGCAGGTGTGGCGATCGATTCCATCTATGACATGCGCACCCTCTTCTCGGGCATTCCGCTCGACCAGATGTCGGTCTCGATGACAATGAATGGCGCGGTTTTGCCGATCCTCGCGCTCTATATTGCCGCGGCCGAGGAACAGGGCGTCACGCCTGACAAGCTTGCGGGCACGATCCAGAACGACATCCTGAAAGAGTTCATGGTGCGGAACACCTATATCTATCCGCCCAAGCCGAGCATGCGGATCATTTCAGACATTTTCGCCTACACGTCTGAAAACATGCCGAAATATAACTCCATCTCGATCTCCGGCTACCATATGCAGGAGGCCGGCGCGACGGCTGATCTGGAGCTTGCCTACACGCTGGCTGACGGCATTGAGTATATCCGCGCCGGCGTCGATGCAGGCCTCGACGTGGACAAATTCGCGCCGCGCCTCTCCTTCTTCTGGGCCATCGGCATGAACACGTTCATGGAAGTTGCGAAGCTGCGCGCTGCGCGCCTGCTCTGGGCGAAGCTGGTCGAGAGGGAGTTTTCGCCGAAGAACCCGAAATCCCTGTCGCTGCGCACCCACTCGCAGACCTCCGGCTGGTCGCTGACCGCGCAGGACGTGTACAACAACGTCATCCGCACCTGCCTTGAAGCCATCGCGGCGGTTGGCGGGCAGACCCAGTCGCTGCACACCAACAGCTTCGACGAAGCGCTCGCCCTGCCGACCGATTTCTCCGCCCGGATCTCGCGTAATACGCAGCTCTTCCTGCAGCAGGAAGGCGGCGCCTGCCAGACCATCGACCCATGGGGCGGCTCCTACTATGTCGAGCGTTTGACGCATGATCTCGCGGCCAAGGCGCTGGAGCATATCGAGGAAGTCGAGAAGCTCGGCGGCATGGCCAAGGCCATCGAAGAAGGCGTGCCGAAGCTGCGAATCGAGGAAGCGGCCGCCCGCACGCAGGCGCGCATCGATAGCGGCGAACAGACGGTCGTCGGCGTCAACAAGTTTCATCTCGACCAGGATGAGGACGTGCCGGTCCTCAAGGTCGACAATGCCACTGTGCGCCGCATGCAGCTCGACAAGCTGAAACGGCTGAAAGCGGACCGCGATCAGGCCGATGTCCACGCGAAACTCGACGCCATCGCGGCAGCTGCCGAAAGCGGAAAAGGCAACCTCCTCGCCCTCGCCGTCGATGCGGCCCATGCCAAGGCGACTGTCGGCGAAATCTCAGAAGCCGTCGAGCGCAGCCAGGGCCGCCACCAGGCGGTGATCCGCTCGATCAAGGGCGTCTATGGCGGCTCCATCGGCAAGGATGACAAGGCCGGCGCAGCGCTGAAACTCGCCGAGGACTTTGCCGGAAAGCATGGCCGCAAGCCTCGGATTTATATCGCAAAAATGGGTCAGGACGGGCATGATCGCGGCCAGAAGGTCGTCGCGTCCGCGCTGACGGACCTTGGCTGGGAGGTCGAGATCGGCCCCCTTTTCCAGACCCCGGAAGAAGCGGCCCGTGATGCCCGTGCCAAGGACGTCGACATCGTTGCGGCGTCCTCGCTGGCAGCAGGCCATCTGACGCTGGTCCCGGAACTGCGCCGCGCGCTCGGCAATGAGGGCGCCGCCCGCACACAGATCATCGTTGGCGGCGTCATTCCGCCCGGCGACTTCGATGCGCTGAAAACAGCAGGCGCCAGCGCTATCTTCCCGCCCGGCACGGTCATCGCCGACGCGGCCCGCGCGATGCTGGAAACGCTTGAGGATGAACCTGTAAGCACGGCTGCAGAGTGATCTGGTAGGCGCATCGTCAATCTTACGCCATGATTGAATGCTGGATTGCGGCCACTTGAAGCTGAAACGCCTCCATGGCACCAGGAATGGCCGGGGCGCAATAGGGACCAATTCATGTATAAATATCTGTTGGGCGCATGCATCAGCGCCTTTCTCGTATCGCCAGCCACTGCAGGCCCAGTCTCGCCCAGCGAGGCTGAAGATGTCCTTGAGGCTTTCGGCGCAACCCTGACCGCCTCCACCGCTGCAGGCGAAGCTGCACACACGATTGATGCAAAGCTTGGCGATCTCAACATGACCGTGCGTCTCGGCGGCTGCGACGATACGCCGACCTGCCAGTATGCCATGATGTTCGCCACCTTCGATCTTGG
>NZ_JBARZC010000171.1:0-4564 GCF_049649345.1 Henriciella sp.
GGCCACCCGATTGCGGGCACTGAGAAGTCAGGTCCCGAGGCCGGTTTTGCGACCCTGTTCCAGAATACCTGGCACATCCTGACGCCGCTGCCGCAGCAGAACGAAGCCTATAACAGCGCCGTGGACCGGCTTGCTAATTTCTGGGAACGGCTGGGCGCGCGGGTCGAGATCATGGATGCGGCGCGCCATGACCGCGTGCTTGCGATCACCTCTCACCTGCCGCACCTCATAGCCTATAATATCGTCTCGACCGCTTATGACATGGAAAGCGTCGGTGAAGGCGAAGTGGTCAAATATTCCGCTGGCGGCTTTCGTGATTTCACCCGGATTGCAGCGTCTGACCCCACCATGTGGCGCGATGTCTTCCTCAACAATCGCGATGCCGTCCTCGAAACGCTGGGCCGGTTTTCAGAAGACCTGGCAGCGCTGCAGCGGGCGATCCGGTGGGGCGATGGCGACATGCTGATGCGCGAGTTTGAGCGGGCCCGCGGCATTCGCAAGGCCATCATCGAGGCCGGTCAGGATACCGATGCGGTCAATTTCGGACGGAACGAGAATCCGGACGACGACTGACAAGTCGCGGCGGGACGGGCCTCATCCCCTCAGATTTGCCCGTCCCCACGCGTCTTCTGTCGCGCGTACGCGCTCCTGCAAGCCTGCTGGTAAACGGATGAAACAGCAGGGAGGCGCGATACCGCTCAGCTCTTCACTTGGGGCTCAGGGGAGAACGCCACAGCGCTGAACCCTCACTCTAGACCCGTCAATCTGAACCAGCTCGCTGTCCGTTCGTTATATTCTGTTCATGGCCCGCGCATCATAGTGCTGGCCGCGCACACATAAATGATGGCAGAATAGAACCATGATCAAATACGCCCTCGCCGCCACTCTCGCCGTAGCCGGCCTTTCGGCCTGCACCACCGCCCAGCCTTACGGCCCCGCCAGCTCTGCCAGCGCGCAGGGCTATATGGTCCAGCCGATTGAATCGAACCGCTATCGCGTGTCCTACACAGCGCTCAGCCCGGAAGAGGCGCGCCGTCTTGCGCTGCGCCGCGCTGCTGAAGTGACCGTGGAGCAGGGCGCTGACTGGTTCCGCGTGGTGTCGAGCTATACAGACCAGGACCTCTCGCGCAGCGGCGGCTCTTCCGTCTCCGTCGGCGGCTCATCTGGTGGATATTCCTCTGGGGTTGGCGTCGGGGTCGGCATCGGTCTGCCGCTTGGCGGCGGGACCGAGAAAACGACTGAAAGCCTTGAAATCATTACAGGGACAGGTCCAAAGCCCGATGAGCCGAATGCCTATGAGGCAGAATCGGTCCTCATCAACACGTCGGGCGGCTAAGGCGCGATTTCCTTGCCGGCCCAGTCGAATACTTTGCCTGTGTCGGCAGGTTTGAGACCCTTTATAACCTCTATCAGATGCCCCGCGGACGTTTCCGCCGAGAACAGCTGCTTTTCGGGCACATTCGACTGGAAGGGCTTGGACAGGGCCGTGTCCACCGTGCCCGGATGCAGGCCCACGCAGATTGACTGGTCGTTCTTGCGCGTCCATTCGATCGCGAAATTCCGGATCAGCATGTTGAGCGCGGCCTTGGAGGCGCGATAGGCATGCCAGCCGCCAAACCCATTATCACCGATCGACCCGACCCGTGCGGACAGCGCCGCAAAGACGGCCCGCCTGTCGCGCGGCATGATGGGCAGGAAGTGTTTCGCCACGAGCCCAGGCCCGAACGTGTTCAGGCGAAAGACGCGCTCATAGGCCTCCATGGATTGATGCCGCCAGCTCTTTTCAGGCTGCAGGGCGTCGCCATCGCACAATATACCGGTTGCAACGATCACAAGGTCCGGGGCGCCCGTCTCGGCAACCTTTCGTGCAGCCGCTTCGATACTGGCTTCGTCCAGAATGTCGATTTTGCCGGATGAAACATTGCCGGCCCATGCGCCGCCGCCGGAACGGGACAGGGCGTGAACCTGCTCACGGGGTCTGCTCTCTGAAACCTGCTGCACAAGTGCGCGCCCGATGCCGCCTGTTGCGCCGATGATGACTGCTGACATGAAGCCTCGTCCCTGATTGTATCAGAGTCTCAGCTAGTGCGGTGCTACGAGATGCAAGCCCTGCCGGGGCATCCGTTTCCTGTTTTCGATCCACTGGATCGAAAATTTTGCGAAGCAAATCGGAAACGAATGGTACCTCTGGCCGGATTCGAACCGGCACTCTGTTGCCAGAAACGGATTTTGAATCCGTCGCGTCTACCAATTCCGCCACAGAGGCCCAAGGCTGGAAA
Source organism: Henriciella sp. (assembly GCF_049649345.1). Taxonomy (GTDB): domain Bacteria; phylum Pseudomonadota; class Alphaproteobacteria; order Caulobacterales; family Hyphomonadaceae; genus Henriciella. Next base: position 2,280 of record NZ_JBARZC010000171.1, read on the forward strand.
TTGCTCCTGCCTGAACTGGTCTGATGCGTCAATCGTCTCGACCAGTGCGGCAAAGCGGGATAGGCGGTTTGCATGACTGAAGACCTCTCGCCGCACACTTTCCTGCAATCGATCGAGTACATGGCCGACGAAGCGCCCGAAGAGGGCTTTTCGCTGAAGGCAATTTTCGAACGTCTCGATGAGAGGGCGTTCGGCGCGGCGCTTTTCATTCTCGCTCTGCCTTGCTGCATTCCCTTCCTCTATGGCGTGCCGCAGATTGTCTCGCTGCCGATGATGGTGCTCGCAGGTCAGATGGTCGCCGGCCGTGAAGAGCCATGGCTTCCTGAAAAGTTCGCCCAGCGCAAGATCGACAAGAAGGGCCTGACACGGACAGCCAAAGGCGGACGCAAATGGTTTGGCTGGCTGGAGAAGATCGCAAAACCCCGGCTCACCTTCCTTATGGCCGGGAGCGGCGAGCGTGTGATCGGTTTCTTTCTTGTTTTTTTCTGCGCCTCCATCCTCGTGCCCTTGCCATCGACCAATACAGTGCCGGGCGTTGGCGTCGCCATCGTTGCCTTCGGCCTGATGGCGCGCGATGGCCTGCTGGTCATCCTGGGCAGCATCATCGGCACCGCCTGGATCGCAACCCTCGTCGCCTTGGTCGCGCTGGGTATCCGCACTGTAACGGGGGCGTGACAGGGCGCGCTTGAACGCCGCATTGCGCCTTCAAGCTGCCATGGTCATTGTCCAACACACCTGAGTGGCAAGACGTGGATGAGACGCAGGCATGACGACTGCCCTGACTCCCTTTCTGAAAACCTGGCGCTGGCCGCTGATCGCGCTCATTGCGTCGCTCGCCATGCTGGGGGCGGCTCATGCTTTCGAACGGCTGGCCTATTTCCTGCCCTGCCAGCTCTGCCTGCGCCAGCGCGAGGTCTACTGGGCAGCGGCGGCCATGGCGGTGACCGGGCTTATCCTCTGGAATATCCGGCAGAACCGGCGCTTCCTCGTGGCCTTCAATGTCATGCTGGCGCTGGTCTTCCTGACTGGGGCCGTCGTCGCGATCTACCATTCGGGCGTTGAGTGGCGCTGGTGGCCCGCGCCTGCAGGCTGTACCGGCGAAACTGTGGACGTGATGAGCGTCGACTTCGAAAGCCTCGATGAGCGCACGGCGACGGCGTCCTGCCTCGACGCGCCGTTCCGCGTCCTCGGCCTGTCCATGGCTGGCTGGAACGCGCTTGCCTATATCGGCCTCTCGGTGATGAGCTTCATCGCCGCGACCAGGGCCTTGCCGCGCGAAACAGCCTAGACCACCTGCACCGCCCAGGCGAAGACGAGGCTGCCGATCGCAGCGACACTCGCCCCCATCCGCATAGGCTTGAACCAGGCCGGCACGGAGGCGGCTGACCAGTCCCAGATGAGCAGCACCACGAACACGCCCGCCAGCGCTAGATACCAGGCCGGGTTCGGCATCAGGATGATGGAGAAGGGCAGGATGACCCAGGCCGCCAGCGCCGGTAGCACCGATAGCCCCAGCGTGCCGGCGTCTGCGCCTGTGTCCTTCAGGGCCATGCCCCACCGGATGCCGCCCAGAAAGCTCAGGATGACAGCAGAATATGTCTGCAGCCAGAGCCCCGCTGTCGCATTGGTTGGCGGCTCCAGGATCGACGTGGCGACTGCGAATGCGAGGAAAGGCAATGCCCCTGTCGCGGTCAGGATCAGGGCGGTTCGTCTGAAGGAGGCGGAATGGTCTGTCATGGCCCTGAATATGGGCTTGCAGGCGGGCGCTTCCAGTCGGCCGGTCTTCAAACGTAAAGAGATACTTTCAATCCGGGCCGAAACTGAAACTCTACATTCATGCGGCATAAATCACACTTGCAGTACACATACTCTATGCCGCGCCGCCTCATTGCCTTTCTAATTGCTGGAGTTGCCATTGTCTTTGCCTTTGGCGCGCTGACGGCGATCCGCTGGCCGAGCATCATGATGTTTCTGGGCCTGTTCTTTCACCCTGATCCTTCAATGGGCTTTGACAATATCAACTGGCGCGAGCTCGGCTTTGCCTATGGCGCGCCTTACTTTCTCTCGGCGCTTTGTTTCTATGCAGCTTCGATCTGTGTTGCCGGCCGGCGCAGGGGCTCGATCATCTGGTATGTGATGGCGTGCATTTCCGCGATCCCAAGCTTCTACCTCGTCGATTTCGAACAGGGCTGGTGGCGCGATCCGAGCGGGCCTGAAGGCATGGTGGCTGGCGGATCGGTGATGGTCATCCTGCTTGGCATGGCCGTCCTGCTCCTGCGCCGCCG